>CBDTVJ010000428.1:0-4104 GCA_965363655.1 uncultured Halieaceae bacterium
CTCAAAAAGTAGCTTCCCGTTCCCTGAATTGCCTGCCCGCATAGCGGGCTGCGACGACCCAGACTAGCAACAGTGCCAGGGTCAATACGCCCAGATAGCACAGGCTGGAGATATCCGTAACCGCGAAGTTGATGCCCAGGCTAATCAAAACGGCCACGGCTTTGGCAAAACGCTGTACAAACAGTTCAATAAAAGCCTGGCGCAATTCAATCATCTGGGTAGTCACTCCCGCTGGCGTTGTTATACTCAGGACTCAGCCCACTCATAATAACGGAACGAGCATCTTGCTTCTCAGAATAATTTTTTTGACGTTGCTGGTAGTTGCCCCCGTTTATTCACTGGCAGATACGGTCCGACACCGGCTGTGGTTGCAGGAGATGAGCGAACAACCGCGCGGTCCTTTTTCACGTACCTGACGCTGGCCAATGTGATTGGTTTTGAGCAGCTGTTGGCAGCGATTCCGCGGGTTTGGGCGTCACCAGGTAGTGAATATGGAAGGATCACCCTTATGATGAAGACTATTTTCGGACTATCCCTGGGCCTGCTATTGCTGTCGCCCTTATCGCTCTGGGCCTGGCCGGTGGACGGCTATCCACAAACGGGCATTCGACGGCTGGAGGAGCAGCGCCTGATAGCCGCGGGGGAGATCAAGGGCACCCGGCAGCCCCCGGGCGGCCTGTGGCCTACGGCGGCGGTTGATATTCGTTTGTTGGCACAGCCTGATCTAAGCCTGCCGGCTGCGGATGCCGAATTGACCGCAGAGATCGTCAAGCTACTGGGCGACCAGGCTGAGAACTACGGGGTTGCCGTGCTGGACCTGACTGACCCCAACGCACCCGTGTACGCGGAATATCGCGGCGGATACAGGCAAAATGTAGGTAGCGTGGGCAAGCTGCTGGCGGCTTTGGGGTTTTTCCAGGCCTTGGCGGATGCTTACCCTGCTGATATGAAGAAGCGCGAAGAGTTGATGCGCAATACAATAGTGACAGCTGACCGCTTTTCCCATACGGATCATCATTCAATTCGCCTGTTTGATGTGGCCAACCGTAGCCTGGTGCGCCGGCCCATGGAGGATGGTGACCAGGGCAATCTGTGGGAGTACCTGGACTGGACGCTGTCGGTCAGCTCCAACGCGGCGGCCGCCATGACCATGCGCGATACCATGTTGCTACGACAGTTTGGCACCCGCTATCCTATCCCCGATGAGCAAATAACACCGTTTTTCGATGACGCCCCTGCGGCAGAGAAGACAGCGCTGTTCCAGGCTTCCTTCTGGGAGCCGGTGTCGCGCAATGGCCTGTCCCTGGATGAGATCCGCCAGGGCAGTTTCTTCACCCGCCAGGGCAAACACCTGGTGGCAGGCGGAGGACTCAGCTATGCGAGTGCGCGCAGTTTGATGCAGTACCTGGTGAAGATGGAACAGGGCCAGTTGGTGGACGAGTGGAGCAGTCGTGCCCTCAAACGGCTGATCTATATGACGGAGCGCCGTATCCGCTACGCGTCGTCCCCGAGCCTGCGCGATGCGGCGTTGTACTTCAAGTCGGGCTCTCTCTATAGCTGCCAGCCAGAGGAGGGCTTCAGCTGTGGCAAGTATAAGGGCAACAAGCGTAACTACATGAATTCAATCGCTATTGTGGAAGCCGATGTGGACGGCAAACGGCTGCACTATATTGTTACCCTGATTTCCAATGTACTGCGGGAAAATTCGGCGGTGGCGCATCAGACCCTGGGCACCCGCATTCACCAGTTGATCAAGCGGCGCAACGCTCCAGCACCCTGAGCACCCGGTTTACTATGACGGGCTTACTGGCCTGCCGCTCGATCACGCTATTGGTCTGGGGAGCATTTGTTTGTACACTGTGCGCCACGCAATCTGTTGAGAAAACCTGCCGATGAATCCCAATTACCTGGACTTTGAACAGCCTATCGCCGAGCTGGAAGTCAAGATCGAGGAGTTGCAACTGGTCGGCTCCGACAATGAGATCAATATCAGTTCGGAGATTGAGACCCTGCGGGACAAGAGCACCAAGCTCACTGAGAAGATCTACTCCAATCTCGGTCCCTGGGAAATCGTCAAGGTGGCGCGTCATCCTCAGCGCCCCTACAGCATGGATTATATTCCGCGGGTTTTCAGTGAATTTGACGAATTGCATGGCGATCGGCATTTTGGCGACGACAACGCCATTGTCGGCGGGATCGCCCGTATAGATGATCGCCCGATCATGGTTATCGGCCAGGAGAAAGGACGGTCCGTCAAGGACAAGGTCATGCGCAATTTCGGCATGCCCAAGCCTGAGGGGTATCGCAAGGCGCTGCGCCTGATGGAGCTGGCCGAGCGTTTTAAAATGCCTGTGGTCACTCTTATCGACACCCCCGGGGCCTACCCTGGTATTGATTCTGAGGAGCGGGGTATCAGTGAATCCATCGCCCATAACCTGGCCGTCATGTCACGCCTGGCGACGCCGATCATCTGTATCGTGATTGGAGAGGGTAGTTCCGGCGGCGCCCTGGGTATTGGTGTAGGCGATCACCTGGTTATGCTGCAGTATTCTACCTACTTCGTCATTTCTCCGGAGGGTTGTGCCAATATCATCTGGAAGAGCACTGACAATGCGCCGGAAGCGGCCGAGGCCATGGGGGTCACTTCCTCGATCCTGCAGGACCTGGGTATCGTCGATGCCACGATTCCAGAGCCCCTTGGGGGCGCCCACCGCGATGTGGACTTGATGGCGCAGCGTATACGGGAACATATTGTCGCCCAGCTCGATAGCCTCGAGCAGTTACCGCTGGAAGACCTGATTTCCAAGCGCTACCAGCGCCTCATGTCCTACGGAAACTAAGCGCCAGGCGCCGCTCCCCACCTGGGCGGCCGCCACTAAGCTGCGGGCCAGACCATGTCAGAGTCCTTGCTGAATCACTCCACCCTCGATAGTTCGCTGCTTGAGCTGGTAAATGCGCCGCACTGGTATGTCGGCCTGAGTGGTGGCGTGGACTCTACAGCACTATTGCATTTGCTCCTTGCCTGGCGAGAGAGCCGGGTGGCGGTGCCGCCCCTGACAGTGATTCATGTCAATCATGGCATGCAGGCTGCTGCCGCTGCCTGGCAGGCCCACTGCGAGCGCATCTGCAGTGATTGGGGTGTGCCTGTCATAAGCCGCGCGGTTAAGGTCAGCTACTCCGGCAATGGCGAGGCGGCGGCCCGTGAAACCCGCTATCGGGTGTTTGAGGAGTTCATGCAGCCCGGCGCAGTGCTGTTCCTGGGCCATCACCTGGATGACCAGGTCGAGACTTTCTTCCTGCGCTTGATGCGTGGAGCCGGGGTCGATGGCCTGGCAGCGATTCCCCGCAGCAGGGCTCTCCATGAAGGCTTGTTGGTGCGTCCCTTGCTTGATGTGGCTCGCAACTCAATTGAACAGTACGCCCTGGAGCATGGCCTGGCTCACGTGGAAGACCCCTCCAATAGCGATACCATAATGGATCGCAACTTCCTGCGGGCGCAGCTGCTGCCGCTGCTGGCCTCGCGCTGGCCCTCCTATCGGCAAACTGTCACCCGGGCCAGTGGGCATATGGCCACAACGGTGCGTGTACTGCAGGAGAACCTGGGTATTCCGCAAACGGTGCACAGCGTACTGGGGGACCTTGGGCTGGCGCTGCAGGAGTTAATTACCCCATCCCCCGAAGTGGCGGCCCTGAAATTGCGTGCCTGGTTGCAACTCAACGGACGTCAGGTTCCCGATCATGCCGCCGTGGCGGAATTTTTGCGGCAGTTGCGCGAGGCGGGGAGTGACGCCACACCCAGGCTGGCGTGCAGCGCCTACAGCCTGCAACGCTATCGTGACGCGGTCTACCTGCAGCCAGAATTCGCTCGAGAGCACCCGTTGCAGCCGTTGCGACTGGTCCCCGGGGAGCGCAGTGAAGTACCCGGTGTCGGTGATCTCTGCCTGTACCCGGTAATGGGGGAGGGGCTGTTGCTGACGGCTCAGGACCGGCCGCAGATCAGCTGGCGGGCGGGTGGAGAGCGCTGTCGTCCGCGCCAGCGATCCGCCAGCACCAGCCTCAAGAAACTTCTGCAGGAGTGGGGTGTGCCGCCCTGGTGGCGGGATC
>CBDTVJ010000429.1:0-4101 GCA_965363655.1 uncultured Halieaceae bacterium
GCGCTACGCTGCCGGGCTAGACTCAACCCTGAAGTAACCTTAAAATGGAGGCCTCACCAAACTCAATGAAGCATAACGCACTCTACCGGGCTGCTTATCCAATGCCAGATGCCAGAGCTCTCCAGCGGTCCCCATGATAAAGAACACCACCCCCTCTAACGGCAGTATAACGTCCACGCACTTCACACTGGTTTATTTACCGATCGCTGCCATAATCGTCGCAATTGGCTACTATTTCGCCTTTCTTTACCAACATGCCATCAACGTTCCCCTGGCAGACGATATATTTGATGTACTGCAGGTAGTTACGGCACTGTCCCAGGCGGAGAGTGCAACAAGCTCTCTCGATATCTTCTACGCCCAGCACAATGAGCACCGCACGTTTACTTCTCGTCTGGTTTATTACGGCGTTTTCAAAATATTTGGAGAAATTAATTTTCGCACGCTGATATTTATTGCCAATTTCGCTTTACCATTACTGTTTGGCCTTCTCCTGTTCAGGGTCCGCAGGCATTCTCTACGCTACCTTCTGGCTCTGCCTGCCGCATTAATTATCTTTCAGCTACGATCCCACGGAGTCATGCTATGGAGCATGGCGGCCTTTGCCTACTTTTATGTCTTCTTATACGGCTTTTGCACTCTATTCAGCCTGCATGAGGTAACACCCCTTAAGTTCACTGTGGCCGCCACGACGGCGATTCTGGGAACATTCACTTTGGCCTCCGGTCAACTGATCTGGTTACTCGGACTTGCGAGTCTTGCACAACAGGCCCTGATTTGTAAAACAGCTCCCTACCGCTACATTGGACTTTGGATCGCCATCGCAAGCTGCGTCATCTGTATATGGCGCTTTGACCTTGGCAGTCCTGTCAATCCCATTGATATGCTGAGAAATTTCCTCTCTATTCCTGGCCACCATGTCCTATATGCCCTAACGCTGTTGGGCAGCGCTATTAGCGGAACCAGTATCGCTTATGCCTCTATTGCTGGATCGATCCTGCTTTGCGTACTGGTTATCGCCACAATCAGGGCATATCGAAGCAAGGATTTGAGACTTGAATTCTGCTGCTGGCTAATTGTGCTTACCGTATTGACCATGGTGCTTGGCCGGGCTCCCTACTCAGCCATCGAGTACGCCCTGGTCTCACGGTATAGCTTCCCCTCGATATTACTATTGGCCACACTGTGGGTTCTGATAGCCGCACGCATTGATGCCAGCCAGGCCTGGAAGCTATCCCAGCCAATTTTCCTATCCGCCAGCCTCATAGCTGGCATCTACTGTATAAGCTCTTACCATGTATACGCCAAGCCGTTGCAACAACATGTAGAACAGCGCGTAAAGAACTTTAACCGGGAGAAGTATGTGGTGTGGATGCACCCTTTGGACACAACCACTGAAATCGTTGCACAGGCTATTGCACAGGGGGTTTACAACCCGCCCTCTCGCCCTCTGGCCAGACCGAACATAGCCAAGATCAAATAATCAATCAAACTCAACCGTCAAATAATGGAGTAACCATGAATCACTCACCCAAATTATCTGTACCCAGCACATTGCGCCGCGGTGGGAAAAAGAGCGAAGAGTGGGAGTATATTGAAGGAGGCCGCGACCTTCTGAACTACATGTGCCAGGCCCTGGGACTGGATAATCTTGGCGCTAGTCGAGTGCTGGATATGGGCTGCGGCACAAAGTTTACCCAGGCCATACTCAATTACGATATCCCTATCGGCGAATACATTGGTGTCGATGTATTCAGGGAAATGATTGATTTCCTGAATACCAGTACCAAGGACCCGCGTTTTTCCTTTTATCAGATCGATACGCACAACGACATGTACAATCCTGACGGTGAACCACTGTCAGAGACCACGCAAATCCCACTAGAGGAGCGCTCGTGTGATGTTATCTGCCTCTTTTCAGTATTTACACATCTTGCGCCAACGGATTACACCAGCATGCTGAAGCTGATGCGCCGTTATGCCAAGGATGACGCAAAGTTACTGTACACCTTGTACCTGGACGAAGTTTCCAATAATGGACACGGACTAATCGAGCAAATAGCCCTGGAAAGCGGCAAGCCTTATCTACCCAGCGGCGAGCCATTTCGCGATGCCTTCCCCGGCAAACCTCTGCAATGGGCCGTGTACTCCAGAGAGTACGCATTGGAATTGATGCAAGGCAGCGGTTGGCAAGTAGAGGAAATTTGCCTACCCAATGAATGGGCTCAACACCACATTATTTGCCGGCCGGCCTAACTGCCTGCCCGCAATACTGGCGCATATCCGGGTCTATAACTTCAACAATTTCCTTGTCGGAGACCACCCGTGTAGACAGGTACGGAGTAAACCCCTCTGGTATATACCACCGCCCCGCCGGAGAAGCTGCAATGCGCAAAGGGTTCCGGGGTGACGCCGTATTCAACTCATGATTCTTATAGGTTTTGTTGAGCACCTGCTCGCCATTGAGGTGGATCAAGGTCTGGCTCCGGCCCTTCTGCTTGAAGAAAACCATATTGGATTTATGCATAAGAGTGCGAACTACGAGTCGAAAACAGGCCTCTTGGGCAGGCAATGAGACGATGTTCTCGCTCCCGTCCACGGCTATCGATAAGACACCGTTTTCTTCGCTAATTTCGATGTAACCATCCTGCACTACCAGACGCTGCCGACTACCGGGTGCCTGCAGATCTTCACCCCGTCGAAAAACCAGGCCCATGGTATGCGTCCCTGCCAGCGGTGTGCGCATGAAAGCTGATCCGGAATAACTTTTCCACTGATCATCAACGGACGCCGGAAGTAATTCGACCTGAGTAATCGAAGGTATCCACGCCTCCATAGAGGCGCGCATGGGCTCCCCTATTTCGGGGTAATCCGCCATTTGATTGGCAGGTTTATCACTGACAAAGCTTTTCTCCTGATTAAGAGCCTCCCCAACACCTTGCCAAACGCCCAACCTCCACTGCCCATTCGCCGACAGCATGCCGTATGTATCACCCCCCAAACCATGATGGCTGTACCAGCGCAGGTCTCTATCTTGAGCCGGCGCAAACAGATCGACGCCATCCAACTCTTCTGGCACCTGGTAGCCCAACGCAGACATGATTGTCGGATACAAGTCGAAAATCATCGCAATCTGCCCGTTCACTTCTCCTGCCGGCCAGTGGTCTGGCCATCTCATCAGCAAAGGCGTCCTTACCCCGCCCTCTGCATACGTTGCCTTGGCACCGTAAAAAGGCAGATTACTAGGCCAGGATTTCGCTGTTCCTCCGTTGTCACTGACCACGACAATCATTGTATTCGCGAGTTCCCCGGATGCCTCCAGGGCCGCGATGACACGCCCAAGATTAGCGTCCAACTGGGCCTTTAACGCCTGGTATTTCCCGGCTTCATCTGTGGAAAACTGCTGCGCAAACTGCTGTGCCGGCTCAATTGGCGAGTGCGGTGCATAATAGGATAGATACATAAACCATGGGTCGCGCTCCTTGCCAATAACCTCAAGGGCGCGATCTGTAAGAATATCTGTCAAGTGCCCCGGATACTGGCGTAACCCTCCCTGCTCTGTCTCCAGCCAGGGATTTTGGTACGTCGGCCTTGCCCGCTTATAACCGCGCTCATCGTGGGGCCCACGTAGATACAACTGACTCATAAAACCAAACCAGTAGTCAAATCCCTGGAACTCAGGACGCGACTCCCGATGAGAATCTCCCGTATGCCACTTACCGATCATGTAGGTTGTATAATCACGGGCACGCAGGGCGTCGGCCAGGGTAACCAGCTCATGGTCAATACCTGCCAGGTCAGGGTGGGCTCCCACCCTTGCCGGATACATCCCGGTCAACAGCGCCACCCGACTGGCAGTACAGCTGCTTTCCGCATAATGCCGGGTAAAACGGATACCCTGCCGCGCTATCTCATCCAGCGTAGGAGTAGGCGAGTCAGAGCCGTTATTGATTGCAAGGTCGTTGTAACCGAAGTCATCCAGAACCACCAACAGGACATTGGGCCTGCTGACCTCCTCACTACAGCCCGCCAGAGACAGCATCAGAATAACCAGCGCCAAAAGTGGAGGAATCTTCCTCGTCATCTGAGCATCCCTTCGAT
>CBDTVJ010000430.1:0-4098 GCA_965363655.1 uncultured Halieaceae bacterium
AGTGGCAGAGGGTGGGCAGCTGGATGCCCAATTCCCGCGCCGCAGCCAGCACGAAGGAGCCTTCTTCGACCTGGGTGGTTTGCCCAAAACATAAGACAGAACCAATAAATAAGGTTAAAAAAAGACTAAAGCGGATCATAATTATTTGATTTTTTTGTATTATAATTAACAACGGTATTGGCCTCTGTTTGTTTTTGAGTGCCTATTAAAACCTTCTTGCCACTAGTAAGTTCTATCTGTATTCCGATGTTGCTTTTTACAATATAAGCCACTTCTGGATTTTTAAAAAAACGCACTCGATATCCGCAGCCACCATATTCACTAATAGGACTATACTCTCGTGTGTAAACCTTGGCAATTTCACTCCATGCAATGAGCTTAGGTGCTATTTTGAAAGGGTGAAAATCTATATGTACCCCTAGAATGGAAGCTACCGCTATGAGCACAATTGTCGACGTGCAGTCATCCGATTACCACAATGAACTCTACCGGCGATATGCGACATTACGCGAGCATCACCCCGTGTACTTTGATGCTAGCCGCAATATATGGATGATTACCCGCTATGACGATGTGCGCAAGCTTTTACGTCACCCTGAGGGTACGCTCAATGCGGATACAGGCCACAGCTATATTCCGTCCCTGGCGACCACGGATGGTGATCTTCACGGCAAGATACGCAAAGAGGTAATCCAGCAGTTTTCGCGTGGCGTTGTGGGGCAGTTGGTCCCAGTGGTTGAATCAATCATTGAAGAGCTGTTTGCCGCTCTGCCGCATTCCGGCGAAATCGACCTCTACAACTCCGTGATAAATCCTCTCCCACAGATGTTCATGATCCGCTTTCTTGGTTTTCCTGATGCCAAAGTTGATCACTGGCATGAGATCGGAGAAGTGCTCATGGGAGTGGACCCCGAGTCCGAGCAGAATGTCAGCGCCGATATAGCGCTTCGGGTGCTGGATGATTTCGCAGAAATGATTGAGCAGGTTCTTGAGGAAAAACGCCGCAAACCCGGCGATGATCATCTCAGTTGGTTGGTGGCACGCGAGGCTGAGGGTTTACTTACCCCTGAGGAAACGCGCATATTCGCCAATTGTCTCGGCTTCGCGGGGGTCGATACCACCATCAATTTGCTGGGCAACGGCACCGGACTGCTGGCAGGCTTCCCGGACCAGCGGCGGAAACTGATCAAGAATCCGACGTTACTGGATGGGGCGATTGAAGAGATGCTGCGCATTGAGCCGCCAGCTCAGGGTCTTCCAAGGCGTTTAACCCAGGATCTCCAACTCCATGGCACCGTGATTCCCGCTGGTTCTGAAATCAGCCTCGTGTTTGCCGCTGCCAACCATGACCCTGAACATTATGCTGATCCTGAGGTGTTCGACATCGAGCGTTCCAATAAGGACCATTTGGCTCTGGGATTCGGTTTACACAAGTGTATTGGTCAGCATCTGTCGCGGCTGGAGGCACGGGCCTACTTCCCTCGACTGTTGGAAAGATACCCGGATTATGAGGTGATTGAATCCCGTTGGCGCTTGTCCCACTGGGCTCGGGGTTATGCTGCATTGAAAATCAGCGCCTAGTCGTCGGCGTCCGCTGCGACTTTTCACAGCTGAGTCAGTGTGGTCCACATATCAACCAGGCACTAATACGTTTTCTCAATCCCCAGCGCCTTAAGCGAGCTCTCCACGGCACGCAACCTCGGCTGCATGTCCTCGGCGATATGCGCTTGCGTGGGAATATAGAACAGCCCCAGGTCTATGCCCTTTAGGGCAATGGCAGCGCATTGCTCCGGCATAATCAGTTCCAGTTCAGCCGGTGCAGTCGCTGGGTCGGGAAGGCCGGTTGCCAGCAATGGCGTATAGACCGCACCGGGCATCAACACATGCAGCTCCAGCGGTCCTTCTTCTTGTTCAATCCGAAACCATTCCATGGCCACCAGCAGGGCATGCTTGGTGGCGCCATAGGCGCCCAGGCGACTGCCGCGCACGGCGCTGGGCACACTCAGGGAGTTTTCTGACCCGGTTACCATCAAGCGGCCTCGTTCACCGGCTTGCTCCATGCGCTGGGCATAGGCTTTGCCCAGTTTAAGAGCGGCGAACAAATTGATCTCGAAGAGCTTGCGCATGTACTCGTCGTCAAAGTCGGTTTTCGTCAGCTTATTGGCAAAGCCAATTCCTGCATTGGAGCAGACCAGGTCGAGGCGTCCTGCGATAGCGTAGGCGTCATCGATGAGTTTGGCCGCGGCGGCGGGGTCAGACAGATCGCACACCAGCGCCTGGGTAGTGCCACCAAGCTGCTCGACGGTGTTTTTCAAACCATCGGCGTCGATGTCGGCGCAGATGAGTTGCGCACCGCGGGCAGCCAACGCGCTTGCCAGTGCCGCGCCAATGCCTGAGGCGGCGCCGGTCACCAGTACCACTTTGTCTTGGTAATCGATCACGGGCTTTCTCCTCTAGAACGGGATGTCGTCGTCGAAGTCAGGTGAGGCAGCGTCGGGCGGCACAGGTGATTGTCCTGCTGGAGTCAATGCGCTTTCATCTCCTTGAATCTCGATCTTCCAGCCCTGAAGATTGTTGAAGTATCTTCCGTTGTACTCCCGACCACGGATATCAAATGTGACGGTAACTTCTTGCCCAGGTTGCAGACTATCTAGCAGGCTAGCCTTATCCTGCACAAATTCGATGTTGATTTCCTGGGGATATTTTCCGTCTTCAACGATTACGACCATTTCCCGCTTGGTGAAACCGCTATCGAACGTCTTCGCCTCCTGGATTAACTTTATCTTTCCAGCTAAATCATATGCCACTCAACCATCCCCTGTTGATCAAATCTTGGTTGCTATAGTCTATCCATCTGTCAGCAGGATGTGTAGCGTTCGAGAGATTAAAGCTCCGATTGCCCCGATGACCTCGACGCCAATGTAGCTCCGGCAAGGGGTTTTGTGTATCAAGCCACGCGGTAATTGGCGAAAAATACAGTCAATGCTTGAACCCCCCAAGATATTTTGATTACTCTGGGTTATCAGGGACTTTTCGGGACGTGACTATGGACGTTAAGCCATTACATGCGGTGTTGGTGGTGGCCATTTTTGTCGGATTGGTTGGCATCGCCGCGTACAGCGGCACTCAGGCACGCCTCATCCAGGGGCCCTCGGACCTACAAATGGACAGGGAGGGTGGCCTGCATGTTCGTATCGGCGAGCAAATCTTCGTTTACGACGAGCTGTTTCGACTGACAAGTAAATATGGGCTGAACCGCTTTGGCATACAAGGTTTACTGGGCAGTTTCGATTTCTTCAGCGACAACAGCGTGCTGCTCGTTGCCGAGAATATCCTGCCGGGTCAAGACCTGGACCCAGGTCGCCTGCTGAGATGCTCTTTCGAATCGGATCGTTGCCTTGCTTTGTCCCGAGCCGACCATAGTTTCAATAGCACTTTTCGGGTATCTATCGATGAGCAAGATAATGTATTCCTGGCGGACACTGCCAGTGGCTCGGTTTACTGGCTCGATACGCAGGGCGAACGCCGGGATAAGCTGGCCCGGGTGCTGGGCCGACCCAATCAGATTGCGCGCTACGAAGACCAGTTGGTAATCGCCCACACTGAAGGGGCGGAACTGTTGCTGGTAGCCCTGTTCGAGGGCGGTTTCTCCCAGGAGGCAGACTGGCGGCACATTGCTCTCGATAGCGCTTCAAATCAATCGCGTCACGAGACTCGGCCCATTGATTTTTTGCAAGCAGGGGAGAGCTGGTTCGTACTGGCAAAGCCCGAGGATATGCGCAGTGGGTCTATCTACCACTTCGACAGTGAGGGAGCTTATGTTTCGCATTTTACGCTACCAGAGACTACCGATCCTTTTGCCCTGGCGTACCTGGGTGGCTCGCTGCTTATTGCGGATTACGCCGGACTTCAGGTATATCGTTATAGTGTCGAAGGCCAGTTGCAGGGCAACCTGGACTCCTCCGCCCAGGCGGAATATATCGATCAGTTGCGACAAAGACAGGACTTTTTTTTCATGCTTGAGTACGCCAGCTGGGGGCTGTTCGGACTCGCGTTGGTGATCGGTTTCGCGGTGGCTATCAAGAGCGAGATAAGCCG
>CBDTVJ010000431.1:0-4064 GCA_965363655.1 uncultured Halieaceae bacterium
CTTCTGGCGTATAAAAATCAAAAACCAGGCTGTTTCTCGCAACTTTATGTAGCATTGGACGTGGCAAAAGTAGATTTAATCAGCTGGCTCAATTTGCAGTGCCGCATGTTGCCCGAAGTGAAACGGGCCATTGTGGTAGGCGTTCTGGACTCCGCAGTATCCAGCGCTGCCGAAGGGGAAGCTGTTGCTCGCTGGCCGGATGACCGGATAGAGACTGCCGACCTGTTATCTGCCGCAACACTCGTGGCCAGTCGCAAAACCCCATTGGTCAGCGCAACACCGGGTACACCCGATCACTCCGACAAAAATAGCATGATGCTGGCTTATCCGTTGCTGCTGGGCGAGTCACAGGAGGGCGTGATTGCCCTGGAATTGAACGCCGCTGAAGAACAGAGCACCATCCTGATGCAGCTGCTGAAGTGGGGTGAAGCCTGGCTACGCCTCCTGCTGCGCGAACCTGCGCAAGACCTCCCTGTCGAGGGGAAGGATGAACCTGTCTACGCCGTCATAGACGCCGCCTGCAAGTTTGAGCAGCTGGCGCCCTCGGTAGCCATGGTGGCCACATGCCTGGCCAGTCGATTCCACTGCGAGCAGGTTGCCGTGGGCATGTTGGAAAAAGGTTCCATGGTCTTGCAGGGGATCTCCCACAGTGCACGCTTCGATGCCAGGACCAGTTTAGCCCGGGGCTTGGAAGAGTTGCTGCAGGAGTGTGTCGAATATGACACGGTGATTGAAACTCCAGCAGGGGATGGAAATACCTACCCGGCTCACCAGCATTTCGCCGAATTAAATTCACTCAGCCTTTACACCCTGCCACTGTACTGCGATGAGCAAATAGTCGGCGCCCTGTTGTTGCAGTTCAGTGAACATGGGCCGTCCGTGAGTGAAAAGCACCAATTGCAGAAGATCGCCAGCCTTCTCGGTGCTCTGTTTGAGGCCCGCAGGCGGGCCGAGCGACCAATCAGGGGGTGGGTCGCGGAGACAGCGCCGGCCTGGTACCAACGATTTCTCGGTGAGGGCGCGGGTTATTCGCGTTACGTCATCGCGGCGGGCCTGGCACTGGTCGCGCTACTCGCCCTGGGTAGCGGCAATTACCGCGTCAGTGCTCCGGCAAACCTGGAGGGGCGGATACAGCGCGCAGTGGTGGCGCCTATAGACGGCTTTGTTCTCGAGGCTCACGCCCGGGCCGGGGAAGTGGTAAAGAAAGGCCAGTTGATTGCGGAATTGGATGATCGTGAGCTCAAGCTGGAACTCGCGCGACTGGCGAATCAAAGAGACAAGCTGGACAAGCAGTATCGCAGGGAGCTGGCGGAGCTCAATCACAGCGAGTCACAGATTGTACAGTCCCAGGTTGCACAGATTGACGCCGAACTGGATCTGGTGCGCGGTCAGTTGCTGCGCACCCAGCTCACAGTGCCTTTTGATGGCGTGATTATCGAGGGAGATTTGAGTCGTTCCCTGGGGGCCCCGGTGGAGAAGGGGCAGGTGTTGTTTGAAATTGCGCCTTTGAATGAGTATCGACTGGTGTTGCAGGTGGACGAACGCGATGTCGCCCACCTGGAAGCAGGGCAGAGTGGGGAGTTGTACCTGAATGCCCACCCGGGAGATCCTATCCCATTTGAGGTGCAGTTGGTCGCCACAGTACACACGCTGGACACGGGGGAAGTTACCTATCGCACAGAGGCCAGACTCACGTCGGTGGTCCAGACGCTACGCCCGGGAATGCAGGGAGTGGGCAAGATCGAGGTCGGTAAGCGCAGCTACCTGTGGATACTGTTTCATCGCATGTCTGACTGGTTCCGCCTGACCCTGTGGTCGCTCCTGCCGTGAGCCAGGCGCCTGAGGCGACAGACGGCTGGGAGCGGCTCGCCAGCCTGAAGCCGCAACTGCGCCCGCACGCCAAAATCTATCGTCACCACTATCGCGGCCAGCCCTGGTACGTGCTGGCAGACAAGTTGAGCGCCAGTCACTTTCACCTGTCGGAGGTGGCCTGCCGTTTTATCAGCCTGCTGGACGGCAAGCGTACCATCGGCGCTGCCTATACACAGACTCTGGCGGGAAGCGGCGGGGAGCAAACCAGCCAACAGGATGTGGTGGTGTTGTTGGGGAGATTGCGCAATGCCGACCTGCTGCAGGGAGATTTTCCCACCGTCGGTGAGGATATGCAGGCGCGCCAGCAACAGGCGAGCAAGACGCGAAAGCTGCGGCGCTTTATCCAGCCGCTGGTGCAGCGTTTTTCGCTGGTAGACCCGGACGCCTGGCTGGCACGCCATGTGTCCTGGGTAAAGCCCCTGTTCAGTCCCGCTGCCCTGGTCATCTGGTTGGTGGTCGTCGCCTGGGCCCTGTTGCAAGCGGGCAGTCACAGCAGTGAGCTGACGCATTACTGGGCCACGCGTTTTGCTGACCCCATCAACCTGTTGCTGTTATGGGCACTGTACCCCCTGGTGAAAGTGATTCACGAACTGGCCCATGGCTTTGCCACGCGTCTGTGGGGCGGTGAGGTACACGACATGGGGGTTATGCTGCTGGTCTTTATGCCGCTGCCCTATGTGGATGCCTCGGCCAGCAGCGGCTTCTACAGTAAACGTCGGCGCATTGCCGTGGCGGCGGCAGGCATCATGGCGGAAGTTTGGTTGGCCGCACTGGCACTACTGGCCTGGTTGTACCTGGATGACAGCGTGCTCAGGGATGCCTGTTTTAATATCGCGGTGATCGGCGGCATCTCCACGGTACTGTTCAACGGTAACCCATTGCTGCGCTTCGACGGCTATTACGTGCTAATGGACTGGTTGGAGATTCCCAATCTAGGCAGCCGCTCCAATCAGTACCTGGGCTATCTGTGCAAGCGCTATCTGTTCGGTTTCATCGGTGCGGTGTCACCGGTGCGGGAATCCGGCGAGCGGCGCTGGTTCGTGGCCTACGGCCTGGCCTCCGGGGTTTATCGCCTGTTCATCAGCATTACCATCGCGATCTATGTGGCACAGCTGTTTTTCTTCCTGGGTGTGGTGCTGGCGGTGTGGGCGCTGATCGGCCAGTGGGTGCTGCCGGCTTGGAAAAATGGTGCAACGGTGCTAACCCAGGCGCGGCTTGAAGGACAGGCGCCGCGCCTGTATGCGGTAGTCGGTGGCACGGTGCTGGTCCTGTTCCTGGCGTTGTTTGTAGTGCCAGTGACCAATAGCAGTTACGCCCAGGGTGTCATCAACTTGCCAGAGCAATCGGTGATACGGGCACGCACCGACGGATTCATCACAGCGGTAAATGTCGAGGATGGGGAGTTGGTAACCGCCGGTCAGTTGTTGTTTGAACTGTCCAATGATGACCTGGCCGCACGCGTCAGGTTACTACAGGCCAGGTTCGAAGAGTTTGATTTGCGTCGCCAGCAGGTTTTTATCACCGACCCGCTGGAGGCCCAGCAGCACGAGGCTGCCCGGCACCTGGTGGAAGAGGAGCTGGCGGACGTGCGCGGGAGAATCGACGGCTTGCGGCTTCTGAGTCCCGCTGCCGGTGTGGCGGCGGTGACCCGGGGGGAGAATCTGCCCGGACGCTTTGTGAAGCAGGGCGATGTTCTGGCCCATGTGGTGGACCGCTCATCGTTGACCGCGCGGATTGTCGTGGACCAGACGGATGCCGAGCAGGTCAGGCACGATACGCTGGAAGTGGATCTGGTGTTGGCAGGGCATCCGGACGAAGTGCACCAGGCCAGTATATCGCGTGAGGTGCCCCAGGCAACGACTCGCCTGCCCAGTCGTGTACTGGGTACCCTCGGCGGGGGCCGGATCGCAGTTGACTCACGCGATGAAGAGGGGCTGCTGGCACTGGATCGCGTGTTCCAGTTCGAAATTTTGTTGCCACACCTGCAGGACAAGGGTGTGCTCTATCACCGGGTTAACGCCCGTTTTATCCACAGCCGCCAACCGCTGGCGCTGCAGTGGCTGGGCAATTTGCGTCGATTTTTCCTGGCAAAGCGCCAAAAGTGAGAACGAGTTCACCAAAAATTTCCCCAAGTCCTTGAAAACTGTAGAAAAGTCCACTTTTTAGCGGAGAAATACCCACAGAGCTGATAT
>CBDTVJ010000432.1:0-4061 GCA_965363655.1 uncultured Halieaceae bacterium
CCAGTTCAGCCGGCGTATCCCGGGGTGCCATGCTGCACCACTTCCCCTCCAAGACAGAGCTGATTCAGGCGGCGGTCGAATTTCTTCACGACAAACTGCTGGAGGACTACACCCAGCGTGTGGCCGGTATTCCTGCGTCACTCAAGGGCAGGGATCGTCGTCGGGCGGGACTCGACGCCTATTGGGAACACCTGACCGGAGACCTCTTTGTTGTCTATCATGAACTCTGCGTGGCCAGCCGCACTGACCCTGAGCTGAAGTCCATCCTGGAAAATTCGCAACTGCTGTTCGAGCAGCATGTGCGCGAATCCAACACCGTGCAGTTCGCCGAATGGAATGACCGGGGTGACCGCTTCCTGCTGGCTATGGATGTCACCAAATTCCTGATGGAAGGCATGGCCGCCGGACAGTTGATGACCAACCGGGAAGAACGCGTCAATCGCTTGCTCGGCTACCTGTCCGACCGTCTGGAAGAGATTTTTGAAGAGGGCGAAGGCTCCGCCATCGGCCGCCATAGCAGCGGCTAAACGTCAGCCTACCGGCCCAATACGCTAAATGTCAGGCGGCTTCTGTAGCTGTCAGATCGGCAAACTTCTGCAGGTAATAACTTTCATCACCGTACAGCTTGGCGAGTACCATCAGGCGCTTGTAGTGATGTCCAACACCCAGTTCGTCGGTCATACCAATACCACCGTGCAACTGCACGGATTCCTGCGCCACATACCGACCAGCCTCTGACACCTTTACCTTGAGCGCGGCACAGGCAGCGGCAGCTTCGGCACTGCCCTCGTCCAGCTGGATAGCGGCATTGAGCAGCAGTGAACGGCTCTCTTCCACCTTCAGGTACATATCGGCCATACGGTGTTGCAGGGCCTGGAATTTGGAAATAGGCTGACCAAACTGCTGCCGGGTCTTGGTGTACTCCACGGTGGCCGCCAGCAGTGACTGCATCGCGCCCAGCGCTTCGCCACCCAGGGCTACTATGGCGCCATCGATAGCAGCCTCCAGCAACCCCAGCCCCTGGTCCAGTTCACCCAACAAACAGTCGGCGCCCAGTGGCACACTATCGAGTTGAATATGTGCGCCGCAGCTACCATCGACTGCAACAAAGTTTGCGCGGGTCACCCCGGGCAAACGGGTATCGACGATAAACAGGCTAAGACCCGTTGTATCACCCGTGACGCCACTGGTGCGCGCGGTCACCACCAGGTAATCGGCGCAATCGCCGTTCAGCACAGCGTATTTGTGGCCATCGAGTCGATAGCCATCACCCGCTGCAGCGGCCGTAGTTGCTACCGCAGTCAGGTCATAGCTGCTATTGGCTTCGGCAAAGGCCAGGGCCCACTGGGAACTGCCCTCAATAATCGCTGGAATGTACTGGCCCTGCTGCGCAGCGCTGCCCCCGCGGTGCAATAATCCACCACAGCTGACGACGGTGTGTAAAAAAGGTTCGCGCACCAGGCCCTTACCCAGTGCCTCCGAGACCACCATCACATCGACCGCCCCGCCGGCAAAGCCGCCCATGTCCTCACTGAAGGGCAGAGAGAGCCAGCCCAATTCGGCGAACTGCTGCCAGGTCGCCTGGTCGAAGCCCTGCTCTGCAGCACACAGGGCCCGATGGCGATCGACACCACAGTTTTCACTGACATACTTATCCACGCTGTCGCGCAGCAATACCTGCTCTTCACTTAGGGAAAAATCCACGGTGTGACCTGTCTATTCGAGTTTAATTTAGTGCCCGGTGTTCGGCTGCCCGGGTGCTGGAATGGCTTGCCATGCTAACAAAGGGTTTGGTCCAAAACAATCAGTCCCTACTGTTTTATTCCAGCGGTAATTAACCTAGACTCAGTGGCACAGATCCACTGCCAAACATTACCCAGCAACAGGAAAAAACTATGCCCCGCCTGAACCTGAGTGCCGACGAGGTACTGACCACCACACGCGCTGTGCGCAAGCGACTGGACTTCGATAAACCCGTGGACATGGCGGTCATTCGGGAATGCCTGGATATCGCGCTACAGGCACCCACAGGCTCCAACTCCCAGGGTTGGCAGTTTATCGTGGTAACGGATGACGCCAGGAAAAAGGCTATCGCCGAGCTCTACATGAAATCTTTCGAGGCGTATGAGGCGGGCCCCGCCCAGCCGACTATGCAGCACCTGGATGACCCATCCATGGCGCCGACCCAGGAGCGTGTGCTCAGCTCCGCCCGTTACCTGGCGGAGAACCTGGCCAATGTACCCGCCCTGCTGATTCCCTGCTGTGCGGGGCGACTGGACACCCCGGGCCTGCCGCTGGCAGCGACGGCCAGTATGTACGGCTCAATCATACCCGCCACGTGGAGTTTCATGCTGGCGGCACGGGAGCGAGGTATTGGTACCTGCTGGACTACTTTGCATCTCCTCTATGAAAAAGAGGTCGCAGCACTATTGGACATCCCCGAAGACTACACCCAGATTGCCCTGATCCCTATCGCCTACACCCAGGGCACGGATTTTAAAGTGGCACCGCGCAAGGACCTGGACAACTTTCTGCACACCAACAACTGGTAAGGCCTGGACACTGGAGGGCAGCTGCATGGACCTGGGCATCAGGGGCCGCAAGGCATTGGTAAACGGCGGCAGCGCCGGGCTCGGTGTACAATGCTGCAGCGGACCGCCGCTCCTGGCAGGCCATGCTGAACTTCTTTGCTGAAATTTTCTGAGGAGCGACTATGAGCGTATTTCCTGTACCAGACGAATCCGAAATCACCAGCCTGGCGGGACACCGTTTCCCCGGGGGCCACTACACCGTCGCCCACTGGGAGAACTTCCTGCTCACCGAGTGCACCGGGGCCGAGTTGTTACCCAACGGTATCGTGCACCCGGTAGCACTGTTCCACATCCCTATCGTCGGCGCCGGCACCTCCATTGCCGAGATGTTCGCCCTCGGACAGGCTGAATCAGATCTCTCTATCCTGATCGAGAGTTATGACTGGGAAACCTTGCAGCCACTGCAGGAGGAAGTTCAATATCGCACCAGTGGCAGCATCACCAGCGCAGAACGCTGCCAGAACGAACAGGGGCAGACCTACGACCGGATCCAGTTTTGCTTCGAACTGCATACCCCTGACGAAACGCTGGCAGCCCGCACCACTATCACCTGGCACTACACGAGGAACACCCTATGAATCCTGCGGTAGGCGACAGTATTCCGGAGTGGGTGATGGCCAGTGTATCGCCAGAGCGCATGTGCACCATGGCAGCCATTCTGCGCGACCCCAACCCCATCCACTGGGATCGTGATGCTGTGGAATCCCTACCCCTGGATCTAGGCAGGCGCACGATCAACCAGGGACCGCTGGGGCTGTCCTACATGGTGAATATGCTGCACGCCTGGGCAGGGCCGGAGTGCCTACGCCGCCTCATCATGCGCTTTCCCCAGGTGGTCCTCGACGGCGAGCGGGTGGTCGCCAGGGGAGAAATCACCGCGCTGCGCGAGGTCGACGGGGAAAAACTAGCGGATTGCAATGTCCGCCTCGAGCATGCGGAACGCGGCGTGCTACTCGAAGGCAGCGCCACCATCTGCCTGGCAGGGTGAAGCTCACTCAAGATCAGGGTTTTGCGCTCGCCAAACAAACTCCAGAGGCCTACGCTGTAGAGCACACAAGGAGACAGACCCCATGACCATTTTTAACTACCGGCTATTACTGCTGGCCTTCTCGGCAATGCTGCTCGCGCCCTGCACACAAGCCGCTCCGCCCGCGCCGGAAGCACAGCAACTGATTGAGGAACTAGGGCTAAGCGAGGCTCCAGTGGCGATGTCAGAGCGCCCCGACTGGCAACCCCAGCGAGTGGTGGTAATGCTGATGCCGCGCCTGGGCATCGCCTCCACAGAGTTTGAGCAGGCATTGCAAGCCGCCGCCGGGGACGTCGAACTGGTCTTTGACCGCTCCGGTAGTTTTGTACTCACGCGAGATCAGCTCGCCGGTGCCGATGGCCTGATCGGCCTGTGCACGCCACCCACGCTGCAAGCAGCGGATTCGCGGCTGCGCTGGTTACATAACTACAGCGTGGGCATGG
>CBDTVJ010000433.1:0-4056 GCA_965363655.1 uncultured Halieaceae bacterium
CCCCTCCTCGGGGATATTCATGTGGGCCACTAAAGTACCCAACTGATAATTGGGTACCTGCTGATAAATACGTCGCGCTGCGAGCATGGAGCACGCGAACTGTCCTGAGTATTCAATGGGTATCCTTGCAAGCTCTGCATCCAAAAAACGCTTATCGAAGGATGCGTTGTGCGCAATCAGGTTGTAGCCGTCGATGAAATCAGCGAAGTCACGCATCACCGCACTGCACGGGCGAGCATCGTGCAGCATATCATTGGTGATTCCGGTGTAAGATTCAATAAAACTGCTAATGCGCTGCCCCGGATGCATCAACTCCTGGAAACGAGCTGTAACTTGCCCACATTCAATTTTTACTGCTCCGATCTCAATAGCGCGATCGCCAGCACCCGGGGATAGCCCAGTGGTCTCAAAATCAAGAATTACAACTGTGTCAGCGGTAGACATAATGAAAGGCATTGATACCTGGAAATTCCCTGGGGTTCGATTCTAGTATAGGTTGAACTTCCGTGCAGAAATAACTTACTCCAGATCGACGCGATCCTTAAACACCCCAGTTCGGAAGACGCTCAAAGCCTGGTTTCGAAAACCTGTTACCCCTGGAATAGCAGGCTCTAGTCAGGCGATGTTTTGCGGAAAGTAAAACGGGGGTAAGCACCCAGCTGGTAGCTGGCTTCATAACAGGCACCGGCCTGTAATGGCGACAGCTCATGGCATTTGGCTGGCAGGCTGATCTCACTATCATAGTCATCAAGCCGGTAATTGGAAAAAACCCGAATACGGGTAAATAGCGCAGCATCGAAAATCGCCAGCTCTTCAATCGCTGGAATCTCTACTCTTCCTAGAGCAATTTCACGCTGAGACGATTCAGGGGAGCAAGTCGCTTGCCACAACTGCGCGGCTGCCCGCCCAGGGTCCAGTTCAAAGAGATTACCTAGGGAATATCGCCTGCAACTGGCGAGTTGCGACCTTTTTTCAGTCAGAGTGACGTCTTTGATACACCTTAATTCCTGTTCCAATTGGGCCAGGCACAACTCCACTTCAATCTTCTCTGGAACAAAGATGCCACCCGGAAGGATTTGCGATGCCAGATTAGCCGTTACAGCAAACTGGGGTTCCTGTTCCAGGGATTTCTGCATGGTTTCAGCAATGACCAGGTGCAGTGGCTCTTCATGTTCATAGTGACAGGCGTCGGCCTGAATGTAATGAATCTGGTGCTGTTCGAGGGAGAAATAGTCAACCAGCTGCGCAACACTGTCCAGTGAGCTTTGGTGGATATCCAAAAGGTGGATATCGAATTGTCCCGGGGTGAGTTTTTCAAGCAGAGGTAGAAGCAACAGCGCAAATGGGCCGCAACCCGCATACAAAATACGAATTGGCTGATCAGTAAAGCGCTGCTGCAACAGCTGAATAGCGCAATATACGCCGCGCAGAAACATGACACTGCGCCGGTAATCCTTGATGCAGAAAGCGGCAGCCTGGGGATTGATCGCCACACCCTGATCCAGCATGGTATCCAGGTGCCAACCGTCAAAGCTGCGATCTGGCGTGATGCCGCCAACGGCTGCGCAGCTTGTGGCAAACTCGTCCAGTGCATAGCGCAGCGCCGCGTGGGAGCTGTCTTCGTTCAGGACTGTATCCAGGCATTCGATCCTGCGGCTATGACCAGGCATGTTCGTTGTACACTCGTGTATTGGGCAATATCTTAAGGTATTTGTATCAGATTGAAAGTGACACTACCAAAGCTGCTTTCCTATTACGATTTTTACACCACTTTTACAGCGCAGAATTGTGCTAGTGAAACTTTGCGTGAACAACGCTTTAACCCGTACTTTTCACTCTTTTTCCAAGGGTGTTATGTATTAATAAATATCCACACCCGTATACTTGAGCAGACGAGGTACACACTACAAATAATAATTAAAATTATCGCTATTTGTACTGCTTTTGACGTTAGCCTCCGAATAATTATTAGAAGACTTATTAGGAGTCTGACGTGTCCTTTCCCGTACCTGATCGTGCAGCTTGCGCTGTTCGCGTAAAGCGTTCCTTGGTGGCAAAAAACCTGTGGCGCAAGTTGTGCCAGAACATTGCTATAGCCAGTTTTGGCCTGGCACTGAGCAACATCGCACTTGCGCAAGTAGCCGCAGATTTCAATGTCACGGTGAACGCAGGTGCGGCACCTCCAAATAGCGGCACCGTCTTCCCGGGCGAGGCTACCAGCATGCGAGTCACGCTAAGTAATAACAGCGTGTCTGTGCCACTGACCAGGGTAAACTTCAGCGAGGCGCTACCTTCCACCGCTAGCAATGGTCTACTGGTAAATGGCGCCAGCGCCATCGCTGGCGATGTAAACTGCACTGGTGGCATATTGACAACCAATCCCGGGACGGACGGAATATCGCTGTCTGGCCTAACAGTACCAGTGCGACAGGCGGGCGTCGCAGGCTCAGGCGAGTGCTATCTGGATATCCCGATTGTGGCATTCTCCATCGATGGAGCCAGCACCTCGCTGTCGTACGATCTCGGCGCCGGCGATGTCGATTCTGACCAGGGCGTCAACGCCACGGGCGGCCCCCAGGCGTATACCATTCGCTCGACATCACGACCCACCTGGTCCAAATTATTTGTCTCTAGCAACCTCCATGTCATTGGCGGCACAACGCGCACTTTGCGCATTACGGTGAACAATACCGATTCCAACGTTGCACTGTCAGGTATCGCCTTTACCGACATATTCCCGACTGCGGGAGCAGCGGGAGCCATTATTGAGCCCACCGGGGCACCCGCTACCGGGACTTGTGGCGGCACTACTGCACTAACGCAGGGCAGTGCAGCACGGGTTGCGGTGTCCAATGTCAATCTTGGCACATCATCCAGCTGTACTATAGATGTGGAAACGCGCGCCCGGCACAGCAATGGTGTGTACACCCAAAGTTCCACCAACTCGATTCCGGCAACCGTTTTTACCAGCGACCAGGGCTTGCGTCCTTCCAGCAACGCCGCAAGAACGGTGCGGTCGCGGTCGCCGCTGGCTGTGAGCAAGGTTTTCCGCCCCAGCATTGTAACCAGTGGCCAGCGCAATAGGTTCACCATCACACTGACCAACAGCGGTGACGTTGCCCTGCCTGTCACGAATTTTACCGACGACCCCATTTCCCGAGCACCCAATGAGGCCTTTCTTAACATTGCGAGCGCAACTGACATCAGCAACAGCTGCAGCGGGGGCTTCGAAACACTCGAAAGTAGCGGTGAGGGCTTCTCTGTTGGGGGTTTCACTATTCCCATAGGCGGCAGCTGTGAGATTGAAGTTTTCTACACCGGCACAACGCCTGGCTCAGACACGCCTTCAACCTATACCAACCAGATCGACGAAGGTGATGTGCAAACCAGTGTCGCAGGCATCGTGAGCCAACAACGTTCCGCGACTGTGCTGGTGGCTGATCGCCTGCGCGTGCTCAAGAGCGCCGACCCGACAGACGCTGCACCTGGCGATCCGGTACGCTACGACATTACGATAGAGAACTATTCAGCAGTCGCAATTTCCACTGTTAATGTCAGGGATGTACTGCAGAACAATTCCAGCCTGTTACTCACCGGCGCGTTTGCTCCGACCTTAACAACCGCCTGCGGTACTCTGGGGCTTAATGGCGCTGCAGAGGGCGACACCTCGGTGAACTTTACCATCCCGACGGTACCTGGTCGCACTGCAACCAATACGCCTGGAAGGTGTGTTATCAGTTTTTCGGCGATGCTTGATCCAGACGGCACAACCGATACCAGCAACACGATTGCTGCTGGCGCCGTCTGCTTTGGCGCAATCTGTAACGGCGTATCCTCAGGCACCACGACCACAAACAATCTGGAAACCCTGACACTCGCCAAAACCTTTGACGGTGCCAATGCCGTGAACAAGAGCGAGGGCATCCCAGCGCGGCTCAGCCTCGAGTTGACCAATGAGTCTGTCACTGCGCTGTCGAGCCTAACAATTAGTGACACCCTGCCAACAGCTGGACCGTTCCAGCAATTGCGCGTTGCGACTCCAGCCAATATCAACAA
>CBDTVJ010000434.1:0-4054 GCA_965363655.1 uncultured Halieaceae bacterium
CCTTGTGCACGCCGGTGAGACAGATACGGCTGCCAGGCCCGGCAATATTGACGATATTTTCAAACACGGCACGCACTCCCGTGGCCTCGAACAGCAGCGTACTACCCGGCATCGGCATCCCGAAAAATTCCGTGGTGCCATGCAACTCGACAAGCTTCTGCGCCAGCTGCGGGTCATCGCCGCGCAGGGCTACTGCGCCCATGGTTGTCGCCACCTGCAGACGCTGGTCAACAAGGTCTACCACGACGATATCCGTAAGGCCGCGATACCTGAGCACCTGTAACAGCGACAGCCCAATAGGTCCGGCTCCATAGATCACCGCCTTGTCACTCGCCTGGGCCGCGACCCTGTTGGCGCCGTGCTGGGCGACCGCCAGGGGTTCCACCAGGGCGCCGTATTCCTGCGGCAGCCCCGCTGGCAATTTCAAGGTACTGTCGGGATGGGTGGCGGCATTGCGCACCAGCAGGTAGGGCGAGAACCCGCCCTCGGTACCGCCGTTGCCGATACTGTTGCCACTGCTCATGGGCTGGACCACCACCCGGTCTCCGGCAACCACATGCGTCACATTGCGCCCGATCTCGTTCACCTCTCCCCACAATTCATGGCCCAGTGGCATGGGAACATCCGGCCCGGTCAGCCCACCCATAGCAACATAGCCCAGGTCAGAACCACAGATACCGCACTGGCGAACCTTGACCACCACGTCGTCATCACCACAGGCAGGTGGCTCAACACTGTCGAGGCGCAGGTCGTCTTTGCCGTGAATCCGGGCGAGGGGTATCCCTGTCATACTCTTTACCTCTGCTGGGGAATAAAGTGTGTTGTGCCCTGACCATAGGACCCGGCCCACCCAGCGGTCAACCGCCATGGCCGGAATATTGAACCGACCCCGTGCATTTGTGTCGGGTACTGGTTCGGGCAGGCATGCGCTGCCACACTGGGCACTGATCAAATTTGACGGAGTGGGCATGTCCGCGAACGATTCTGACCTGGAAGTCGACTGGCTGGTGGCGGGTGCTGGCGCCGCCGGCATGACCGGTGCCGTGGTAGCCAACCAGATGGGAGGCTCGGTACTGGTGGTGGAAAAAGAACCGGTTTACGGTGGCACCACCGCCAAATCCGGCGGTGTAATCTGGATTCCCGGTAACCACCGACAGCCTGAGGTACAGGTACAGGACAGCGTCGAGGAAGGCTACGCCTACCTCAAGGGCCTGATTGGTGACAGCGTCAGCGACGCCCGCATCAAGGCCTACGCACAGCGCGCGCAGGAGATGCTGCGCTTCATGATGCAGCACAGTCACGTGGACTACACCGCCCTGCCCGACTATATGGATTACTACGAAGACATCCCCGGCGCCAAGGAGGGTGGCCGCTCCATGGACAGTGCTCCTTTCAACATGCGCAAGCTCGGAGAGGCTGCAAAGACTATCCGTCTGGGACATTACGACGGCCTGCTGCTGCCGTTCAACATCACCGTGGTGGAAGGTCGGCGTTTGCAGGACATGGGCCCGGGCGCCTACCTGCTGGGCCTGCGACTGTTGCTGCGCTATCTGCTCGACGTTCCCGCCCGCCTGCAACGCCAGCGAGACAAGCGCCTGGCCCTGGGGCCGGCACTGGTTGCCCGGCTGCGCCGTTCGCTGCTGGACCGGGACATTCCGCTGTGGCTGGAATCACCCATACAAGAGCTGCTGCTGGAGAATGGCCGGGTTTGCGGCGCCCTGGTTGCGCACCAGGGCAGCACCCTGCGTGTTCACGCACGCCGGGGTGTACTGCTGGCCACGGGCGGCTTTTCCCATAACACCCCCATGCGCCAGCAGTACCAGCAGGCACCCACCGGTAGCGACTGGACGGCGGCCGCGCCCGGAGCAACAGGGGATGCCGTGACCATGGGCCAAAAAGTGGGTGCTGCTCTCGATTTCATGAAAAGCGCCTGGTGGTCCCCCACCTATACCATTCCCGACGGGCGGGTACTGGCACTGATTGCTGGAAAATCCAACCCCGGCTCGATTATGGTCAACCGGCAGGGCAAGCGTTTTGCCAATGAGGCGCAGCCTTATGAAGACCTGGTAAAAGCACAATATGCCAGCCACGCACAGGGGGAAGAGTCCATTCCCTGCTACCTGCTGTTTGACGCCAACTACAGGAAAAAGTACGCGATAGGCCACATCAAACCGGGCAAGGTAGAGAGTGATCGCAGCATTCCCCAGGCCAATTTTGACTCGGGCCTGCTAAGCAAAGCGCACAGCCTGCAGGAACTGGCCGCTAAGCTGGGCATGGATGGCGGCAATCTGGAGCAAACCGTGGCGGCGTTCAATGAGCACGCACGGCTGGGAGAAGACCCGCAATTCGGTCGCGGTGAGAGCAAGCACGACCGCTACTACGCGGACAAAAAAGTCGGGCCAAACCCTTCCCTTGGACCTGTGGATACGCCCCCCTATTACGCCCTGCGCTGTGAGCCGGGTGACCTGGATACCAAAGGTGGCTTACAGTGTGATGACAAGGGCCGGGTGCTGGCGACAGACGGCGCTGTTATCCCCGGGCTGTACGCTGCGGGAAATGCCAGCGCCGCAGCGATGGGCGACACCTACCCCGGCGCCGGCGCGACCATCGGTTCCGCTATGACCTTCGCCTATATCGCCGCCAGGCATGCTTTTGAAGAGACGGATGCAGGGAACAACTGACATGGACATGGACATGGAAATGGAAATGGGCAAACGCAAATACGCCTTTCTGGAAGCGGGACAGTACGCGCGTGGCTGGCACGTCGTGCTCTTTTCCCAGGAATTACAGGTCGGTGAAGTCAAAAAGCTGCACTACTTCGAACAGGACCTCGTTGCCTACCGCGGCGAATCCGGGCGGGTGGCGATCCTCGATGCACACTGTCCACACCTTGGCGCCAACCTGGCCAGTGGCGAAGGCCGCGTCCGCGGCGACAACATAGCCTGCCCCTTCCATGGCTGGACCTTTGACCCCAGTGGCCAGTGCGTGGAAATACCCTATGCCAATAGTATTCCGGATAAGGCAGTCAATGCACTGAAGGGCTGGCCGGTGCTGGAAAAAAACGGCTTCATCGCCCTGTGGTACGACCCGCAAAACAACGCGCCTGAAGACTACATGCCGGATATCCCGGAATGGAATACAGCGGGCTGGGGAGACTGGCAGTTTTATCGCTCACGCATCCGTGCCAAAGCCTGCGACGTTATCGAGAATATCGTGGACATTGCCCACTTTCCCCACGTGCATGGCGGCCTGGTGCAGTCCTTCGAAAACCGCTTCACCGAGCGGACGGTAACGCAACTGTCCACCGTCAAGCGCGACTCCAGCGCCAACATGATTATACCGCCCGGCGTGGTCTTCGATGTCGAGGATGCGCGCAATGAAGCCGGTGAAGAGGCCGACGCCTGGGGTGACGCTACCTATCACGGCCCGTCCATCATGTACTACTACACCGAGTCCACCAGTGACGAGATCAGTTTCAGGAGCTGGTGGGTCAATTGCCACACACCGGTGAACCAGGATGAACTGGATCTGTGCTCTGCGGTTATCGTCAGCAGCATGACCGACCAAGCACTGGAGGAAGAATTTGCCCAGCTATACCCGCAAATGGCGCATGTGGCATTTGGGCAGGATGTAGAAATCTGGAAAGACAAGGTCTACCGGGAAGACCCCATACTCTGCGACGGCGATGGCCCGATCAACAAGCTGCGGCGTTGGTATGAGCAGTTTTACCTGCCCTGAGTTACCGCTGACAGCTATCGGGGCCTCGCCACAGAGCTACTGATCAGGAAGCGGCTGTCTTGGTGCGCGGGGGGGGAGCCTTGGCCACAGCCATGCTCGGTTGACCGCTGATACCGGACTTTATCACGTCAATTTCATTACCAGACTTGAGGAAAGCCCTGGTCTGCTCTTCAATAGATGCTGAGGTTTCAACTGCTGCAGGTTGCTTCTTCTTGGAAGCTGCTCGCATAGCTTTGCGCGCCATAATTTAGCCTTATCGTTTGGGGGAAAACCGGTAATTATACACATAATCTGCCCCTGATGTTGAGAAATCACA
>CBDTVJ010000435.1:0-4046 GCA_965363655.1 uncultured Halieaceae bacterium
GATCTGGGGTTGATATAGGTGATCCGGAGATCGTAGTCTGGGGTTCTCCCATCGAGCTGAATGCACAGGATAAGATTCGCCTGTTGCGCGACAGGCTATTTCGTACGCAATTGCTATCTGCATTTGAAATGTCAGAAAAAAACCTGGATGGCTTTGTGGAGTCTATCAGGCGGGCGAGGCCCGGTATGTTGTTTGGATATCCGTCTTCGCTGGCTCATATTGCCAGGCATGCGGACCTTCGCGGCATTGATATGACTGGTCTTGGTATTAAAGTCGCTTTCGTTACCTCAGAGCGCCTGTACGATCATCAACGCGAACAGATTGAGCGAACTTTTGCCTGCCCGGTGGCCAATGGATATGGGGGTCGGGATGCAGGTTTTATCGCCCATCAGTGTAGTGAAGGGTCTTTGCATATTACAGCCGAAGATATCATTGTAGAAATTGTCAGGCCGGATGGATCTAACGCCGCACCCGGAGAGTCAGGTGAAATTGTGGTTACCCACATGGCCACCCGTGAATTTCCTTTTGTGCGCTACCGTACCGGAGATATAGGTGCTATTAGTGATCAGGGCTGCGCCTGTAAGCGCGGCCTCCCTGTGCTGACCGATTTGCAGGGTAGAACGACTGATTTTCTGGTCGCCAGTGATGGCACCGTAATGCACGGTTTGGCGCTAATTTATGTCCTGCGCGACCTGGAAGGTGTGAAGGAGTTCAAGATTATTCAGGAAACTCTTGATCTGACGCGGGTAATTGTTGTGCCTGGCGAGCAGTGGGATGACAATACCAGGAGAGACATTATTAACGGCTTCAAAGACAGGTTGGGCGAGCAAGTGACCATCGATGTTGTTCTTGAAACAAGTATCGAGGCAGAGGCGTCCGGCAAACGACGTTATGTCGTTAGTCATGTCGCGACCTGAGACGATTCGCTCAACAGGTATTTCCTATGTTTAATAGCCTTCTTTTCCTGTTAGTCAACCTGGCAATTTTCTGGACCATGTATTGGGCCTGGAAGCAGGATGATTTGCAGTTGCAGGAAAACTCAACCGACTCGGACAAGATGGACTGAGCGGATGGATCTGCGCGACATATTCATAGCCTCAGCACTGTTGGTTATACTCCCGTTGTCCCTGCGTAAACCGCAGCTAGGGCTGCTGGGTTGGTTGTGGATTTCCATCATGAACCCGCACAAGGAGTCCTTCGGTTTCATAACATCGCTGCCGGTGCTGGATGGCCTGGCGGCTTTTACCATTTTAGGCTGTATCATGAACTGGAAGGACCGCGCCGAGGTCGAGTTTCTTCCTGTTCTGAAGGTTCTTCTGGCGTTCTATATCTGGTGTACTCTTACCACAATATTTGCTGTGCATCCTGTGGCGGCATGGATTAAGTGGGAAGAGTTTAGCAAAACCCTGCTGTTGATCATGCTGATGCTCAGGTTTATGAACAAAAAGCACTGGATTATTTCTGCCTGTGGGGTTTTTGTGCTGGCCATGAGTTATACCGCTCTGAAGGGCGGTATCTTCACCGTCGTCACAGGGGGCGCTCACCGTGTTTGGGGGCCACCTAATGCGGTATGGGGTTCCAATAACGGGGTATCCCTGGCGATGGTGATGTTGATTCCACTTGCGATCGGAATATCGAAAGTATTTGAGCGCAGGCTCTTGCAGATGGGACCCCTTTTTGTAGCTCTCTGTGCATTCTTTGCCGTACTGGGCACGCAGTCCAGAGGTGGGCTGGTAGGACTATTGGCTATGGGCGGCGCAATGGTGCTGCGCACGAAAAAGAAATTCCTGGCTCTGGTTCTGGTGCCTGTAGTGCTCGCAACGGGTTTCGTTTTTATGCCCCAATCCTGGCACAATCGAATGGCGACAATTCTGACGCCTTCCGAAGAAGGCTCCGCCAGCACCCGGCTAATTCAGTGGCAATATGCCATCGATATATCGTTGGAAAGGCCATTTTTTGGCAATGGATTCGATGCATTTTTTTATCAGCCTTATTACCGACGGTATGTGGGGGGTAAGGACTCTAACAGGGCGGTGCACAGCAATGTCTTCCAGGTTCTGGGTGAACAGGGCTATATAGGTTTGGCTCTATACGCGGCAATGTTTGTCCTGCTCGTACTGTCCTCAAAAAAGTATGGGATGTTGGCTAAAGGACGGAAAGACCTGGTGTGGGCCACGTCCCTGGTAGGTATGATGCAGTTCAGCGTTATCGGCTGTGCCTTTAATGGAGCAACATTGAACCTCGCCTATCTCGACCTGTTTTACTACGTTCTGGCGTTTACTGTTCTATTGTGCAGCCATATCCGTAAGGAGTTGGGGATGCAGTCAGTCGCCAAAGCGAAGGTGCGGAAAATGGGGCCGAATGCCATGCGGCGGCCACAGGTTGGTTATGGTGAAAACAGGCTGAATAGACATGCCACGGCACAGGGTCCGCGCAGGTAACTGCCACATTGATCTACTACTGTAAGGTGTTGCGAAGCATCCGCAGGTGAAACCTGGCTGGCGTTTCGTCCCAGGGGGTGAAGCGATTCAACTCGAATTGATTGGTATGCTGCGTTGAAATCCCCCAGGTCGTGGATACTGCATAGTCAAACCCAGCTGCCCTGACCAATTCCTGGGTAGTCCCGTCATAGTCAGAGCCCGGACGGCCGTTTGGGTAGGCAAATCCAGTAACAGCCTGGCCTATCAGGTTCTCCAATGCTTTCTTGCTTTCTGTAATTTGCTGGTTTTGCTCCGAGCTTGGCAGGGATTTCAGAATTGGGTGATCAACCGTATGTGCGCCGATATCAACGCGTTTTCTCGCGAGTTTTATCACATCTTCATGTGACATCATTTTTCTAGCGGCCTCTGTCGCAGCGTTATCCAGATAAAGCTGGTCAACAAGCCTTTCCCGCTCGCGGTAATCCTTGTACTTGAGAATAGGAATTATACTGTCGGCAAGGGCTCTGCGACCTTCCCAGTCGCCAAGTGTGACGCGCTCCATTTCCAGGGCGTCCAGGTTAATTGTTGCCGCATCTGGCCGTCCGAGCAGGTCGATCAATCGGTCATTCCACATGTTGCGGCCACTGCTGAAAGCCGTGGCCACAAATACTGTAGCCGGGATGGCAAACTCTTCCAGGATGGGCTGGGCAACTTCAAGGTTGTTAAGATACCCGTCGTCAAAAGTAACGCAGACAGAATTGGCAGGAAGGTCGCCATTCTCCAGAAGATGAACTGCCCTTGCCAGGGGTAGGGGATTGAAGTGATCCCGCAGCAACTTCATCTGCCAGCGAAATAGCGTTGCATCCGGGTCGCCCGGGCGCATGGGGTCAGTTTCGCTGACTACCTCGTGATAGATGAGAACACTCAGCTTATTCCTGCTGAGCAGTTGTCCTGCCCTGGTCATCATTGAATGCAGCAGGCTCATCAGGATTCCCGCTGCAACCACAGTTCCAGCGTGACGATTATCCAGATCAGTTCGCCGTAATAACCGGCATGGACGCTGCTGTGAGCCTTGAGTGCGTTTTCTATCAGGGAATCTTTCACGATATTGCGAGCGCGAAAGGACTCGAGACAATCGATACTCAGCTGCATCAATGTTTCATTCTCTTTCATCCATATGCCAAATGGAAGGCCAAACCCGTGCTTGCTTTTGCTGAGAGTTGCATCTGGCAGGAACCCCTTGCAGGCCTTCTTGTAGAAATCTCTCAGCTTGTGCCCCGGAAGTTTTGTTGCAGCAGGAACGCGACAGCTGAAATCTACAACGCTTCTATCCAGTAGGGGGAAATGAACATTAACCCCCGCCAATTCACACATCTTCTTGACCTTTACCAGGTCGTTATCAGCAAGAGTGAACTTCCAGTCGAGGTATAGCATCCGGTCAACGGAGTTTTCGCTGCTACATTCCAGATACCTTTTCCTTTGCTGCAGAGCTGGCTCCTGGCAATTCACCTGTGTCAGGAAGTCATGGTTAAACATCTCGTCGACACCATACTGTTGGACGAAATTGTAGGTGCCGAGTCTTTCAGGCAGTGGAACATCCGCTTGCCTGATGTAGCTGGCCGCTTT
>CBDTVJ010000436.1:0-4041 GCA_965363655.1 uncultured Halieaceae bacterium
TCGAGTGGAGCACGTTGAATATCTAGGAATTGAGCCAAACGACGTTGAGGCGGCAGATTTTCTGAAAAGAATGCAAACGCAGAGCGCTGGTCAAATTGATGTTGATGCTTCTGTTTTGGTGGAAAAATTCGGCGACCGCTCATTTGGCAGGAACTTTGACCTGATTCTGTTTGTGCAATCGATCTATTATTTGGATGATCCTAATGGTGCTATTGATGCTGCGTTGAAAGCTTTGAATCCGGGTGGAGTCCTGATAATTGTCGTTGCACCTGATGAGGCTCTAAACACAATTGCCAATCTGATCTGGCAGCGTCAAATGGGACAGAAGAGCTGGTTCTCCGATGATCTGAGACACCACTTCGACGCTCGAGGGATAGCTTATAGTGAAACCCGAATCTCTGCCAATCTAAATGCCACCGCCTGCTTCAACTCTATAAGCCAAGACGGCAGAAACATTATCGACTTCATTGTTCAAACACGAACAGATCGATTGCCCGAGACCTTACAACAAGATATTTCTGATTTTTTGCTATCAATCTCTGAAGTTGATGATGGCAATACGTGTCTTCCTCATCCTGTTGATATTTTCAGATGTAAAAACGGATAGAGGTCGAATGTGTCTGGCAAGACCTCGACCCACCGATTTAGAAGAAGAGGGGTTAATCTTCTTTTTATCCAACTTGCGAGAATGGATAGGTCATGACGGCACTGTTTTGATTGGCGTCGATCTACAAAAACCCGAACATCTGTTTAACGCCGCCTATAAAGATGCCCAAGGTGTTACAGCGGAGTTCAACCTGAACGTGCTGAATTCAATGAATAATCTGGTCAACGCCAACTTCGATCCCGGCGATTTTTCGCATCACGCATTTTACAACAACGACCTGAAGCGCATAGAAATGCACCTGGTCAGCAAGGATTCGCATCTTTTCATGCTACAGTTCTGCTTCCAGAAAGCAGGGTTTTAGATCGACGCAATATGAAACAGTGGATAGAGCTGGGTATAGCTGACATACCCAATAACGGCGGCACGCTTAAATTGTCGCAGCGCGAAGAAGAGTTTTCGATTCGATTGTCTGGCATCAGGGGAGACCTGATGAACAGTCGCATGCATGGCTCCGAAGATGCCCTCGCTGAACTCGGTTGCTCCAGGCTTAACCGTGTTGAAAATGCCCGTGTGCTGGTAGGCGGTCTGGGGATGGGTTTTACACTTGCCGCTGCGCTGAATGCGGTTACTTCGACATCTGAAGTCACTGTAGCGGAGTTAGTTCCCGAAGTTGTGGAGTGGAACCGGGGGCCGTTGGGCGAATGTGCTGGCCAGCCTTTGAATGATGCACGTACCCGAATTTCTATTGGTGATGTGGCGGACCTTATTGCAAATAAGGAGGTCGTATTTGATGCCATATTACTCGACGTGGATAATGGACCTGAAGGTCTTACCCATGCCGATAATAATTGGCTGTATAGCTCTAAGGGTATCGAGGCCCTATACCGGGCGCTCAGGCCCGAGGGTACTGTGGCAGTCTGGTCCGCTGGTCCGGACCCGCTGTTCCTCACACGCCTTAAAAAGGCAAAGTTTCATACCTCAGTACGCACCGTGAGAGCGCGCCCGGGAAAGGGCAGTCGGCACACGATTTTTCTGGCGGACAAGACCCCGAGAATATCCTGACCCGTGATGATTGGTCTGGTCATTGGTAAAACCAGAAAAAGCACCAAAGCCAAGCCAGACCAACCCCCGTACTTCAGTGATTGTAGTCAGATTTCCTAAAACCCCGCCTTCTCCTTTCCGTCAGACCGTTTCCGTGTCTTACAGCGGTTTGGACATTTCCACCCAGTCGATAGCGCCGTCATCGGGAAGGTGTTCATATTCCAGCAAACCCAGTTCTTCAAATTTTGGCCGGATAGCATCGGTCAGCAGACCAATACGTTTCAGGTTGGGCACTACCCGGGAGAACACCAGGTTGCGAAACTCCTGCCGTGCCTTACCCCCGAGAGAAATTTCGCGGGTTTCTGAGGTGTCCCAGCCAAAGCGTGCGTGGACGTCGACAGGGATCATGCGCTCGCGCATCACGACGCAGGCCTCCAGCGCAAATTGCGCACGTTCTTCTTTTTCTTCCTGGCTTAGCGTTTTCACATGTTCTTCCAGGTAATTGACGCCGAAGGTGACATGCCGAGCCTCATCGCGGGTCACCAGGTGCAATAGTTGTGCGAACACCGGGTCTTTGGTGATCATCTTGGCCACATTGAAGGCCGCGAGTGCCAGGCCCTCAATGATGATTTGCATGCCGATAAATTTGAGGTCCCATCGCGGGTCGGTCAGTATCTTATCCAGCAGCGCCTTGAGGCTGCCGTTGATGGGATACATCAGTCCCACCTTGGTCTGGATGAACTTGTTGAACACCTCGACATGCCGCGCTTCATCGAAGGTCTGTGAAGCGGCGTACAGCTTGGCGTTATAGGTCGGTGCACACGAGGCTAGTTGCGAGGCGACCAGCAGTGCACCCTGTTCGCCGTGCAGGAACTGGCACACGAACCAGCTATTCAAGTGGCGGTGTAGTTCCAGTGCGGTGTCGTCATCCATGGCTTCGTAAGGGCCATAACCGACAAAGGGAAATCCTTCCCGAAACTGCGCCAGGGCCGCTGCTTTCTCCTCGTCTGTGCGGGGAGCGAGTTCATCCACATTGGGCGTCTGCGACCAGTCCACATCGATCTCCGCATCCCAGTTCAATTGTTTACCCAGGTCGTAGAGTTTCTTGATGCGGTCGTCCTGGATTTTGTAATCCCAGTTGTAGGCGCCGGTCAACGGTGTGCTGAATATCTCGGCGATATGCTGTACCTGTTCTTCCTGCAGGTCTTCAGGCTGGGGATAGGACACCAGTTCCTGGGGTTGTTGGTCGACGATGGTGAGTTTCATAGATAAGTCTCTTTATAGAACCACGGCACGACACTATAGCGATTTTTGGGCCGAATGGGAGTAATCGGAAGCAGCTGCCGAGGTTGGATATGTAAGGAGGCGTGGGACTCGGTGTAAACCAATTTTTAAAAGTGGTTAAAAAAGTATAAGACGGATAAACAGTGTGGGGACAAATTAGACCCATCCCTCACCCGAGATTTGCCGAGAGGTGGGCAGTGTGGGGTGGGGGAGATGCAGATGATCCGCTCTGTAGTTTGCTGGGGTGAAGGTCGGCTTTTCCCGAGAGCGGTCATTAGGTCTATGATGTCGAAATAGGCAGCTAACGACTCTGAAGGGTCATTCGCCAATCAGGTTTCGCAGGGTAGTTGCGCCTTGAAGCTACTGCCGTTTACACCTCATTTCTGCAGGTCGCAGATATACCAGGGTCTGGTTGTGACATCGAAGTCGGTATTTTCAGAGCGAGTCAGGCGAGTGATAAAACGGTGACACGCCGCGCTCGCACCAGGATGATTAACGTGCCCAAGGATGCGTAGCGCAATATGTTTGCTTGTAGTATTCTCATCTGCCAGAAAAAAATAACAATGGAAAGGTTTCTCAATGAGTTTTCTCAACGCGAACAATTCCACCCTCATTCTCGCGCTGCTTGTCGCTATATCCACTAGTTCTGCGGGTGCCGATACGGAGAGCGGGGCATCCCAGCCCCACCCCCCCGGTGTCGCTGCGCGAGGACGGATAGAGCCCAAGGACGGTTTGTTCGCCGTGTCCGGGCCATCGGGGCCAATCGCCGTTGTCGCTTCCCTGCGAGTTGAGTTGGGAGACCAGGTAAGCAAAGGCCAGGTCATCGCGCTTCTAGATGATGTAGGCCTGAGAGAGGCCGATGTCAAGCGGGCCAAGGCGCAGCGCGCCAATGTGGCAAATGAGCTGCGCCGCAACGTCGAGTTACAAAAACGCAAGATGATTTCCGCTGCTGAAATGGAATCACTGGAACTCCGTGTTGCCATCGCTGACGCGGAACTTGCCCAAGCCAATGCGGCGATGGATAGAACCCAGGTCAAATCACCTATCGATGGCCGGGTGATAGCCATCCACACGCGCGAGGGCGAGCGAGTAGGCATCAATGGCATCGT
>CBDTVJ010000437.1:0-4035 GCA_965363655.1 uncultured Halieaceae bacterium
GTGACCACCCTGTTCTGTGGAGCAACTGCGTCGGCAATGGGCGCAGTGTCTATGCTGCCATGGGTCACAGGGCGGAGGCTTTTGCGCAACCACAGGTTAGTCAGGGGCTGGAAAACGCGCTCAACTGGCTAATGGGGCGCTCCAGGGACGCTTGCCTCAGGGCCACACTCCCGAAGTGACTCTAACCCAGAGTGATTAGCTCGGTTTCCAGCGGCGCGATATCGCCCTCAGGTAACTGGAAGCGCCAGAACATAATGCCGTAGGGCCGCCCCTCGGTGTCCAACCAGTTGGGTCTACCGGGATCCCGGTGCGCCAGGATCATTTCGAAGCTGCCATCATCGTTCAACACGGTTTGAGCCCGGTTGAGTGAGACACTTCTCTCTTCGTAGTTGAACGTCTGTAAAAAACGGTTGAATAACACCACATTGGAGAAGCGACACTTGGGGAAGCGGCCGCGGATCAGCAGTGCTTGATTCGGTCCCAGTACAAATGGCGCCATACTGTAGACATTGTCACGAGCGGCGTACGTAATGGCCTCGTGGGTATCGTCTTTTTTCGGCGGGATAAACTGGTTGGGAGTCTGGGATACCCAGGGCGGACTGTTATCGCGGTTGATGGTGATCACGTTGCCCTGCACAAAGGTGGTAACCCGGCGGATACCCGCGGCGATCTCTGTATCATTGGGTGATGGCCGTGGCGGTACCGCCTCAAGGTTCGCAATATCCAGTGGAATATGGTGCATGCGGTCATTGTTGATGCAGTCTTTGCGCTCGTAGTAGTGGCGCGTTGTCAGGCTGGTGGCACCTTTGGGTAGCGGCATCCAGTTACCTTCAGCCTGGTCTGCGCTGAGGATGATTTCGTAATCACCGTTGGCGTCCGCTTTGAACTCGGTGTCGTTGAGGGTTGACCCAATGCCGTCGCCGTCGGTTCCGGCACCGAATTCTATGGTGAAACTGGTGTAGGTGGCGCCAGCGAGATTACCGCGGATGCGATAGCTGTGCTGATCGCCGATGACGGCAGAGTAATAACGCGCATCGGGATTGTCCCCCAGCAATTTTTTGTGCTGGTCAATAAACAGGGTGAAGAAGGGCCGTGCCGGGTCGGCCTCTAGCCAGGATTGTATGCCGTGCAGTAGCGCGTGGAGCAAGACACGCCGCGCCTCGGCGAAGTCCTGGGGTGTACGCAGCCTCCACGCCGGGCTGGCGAATGCCGCCTCCAGTTTGTCCAGGGCTTGTTGTAGTTCGGCCAGCGCCTGGGCTGCTTCGCTGTTTGCCTTACCCTGGACCTGCGCTACCGCACTCACCGTTGGTGCGAGCAAACTGCCTGCCAGCCCACTCAGGGCGACACCTTTAAGCAAATCCCGTCTATGCATGATGTTCCATTCCTTCGAATTATTGTTGGGTTTAGCTGCGCAATAAGAGATCAGGCCTCGAAAGGGGGGCGTTGCCCGCCACAGAGCAAATCCGTGACTCTCTCGGTGTCCATATATTCCTTAAGCTTCAGTAATTTACCTTCGCGAAACTCAAAGAGGAAGTGGTATTCGTTGCTGTAAGTCTGGCCGGAGACATGTTGCCCCTCACTCACCGCCTCGACGGCGACCTTGTCGCCTTCAGCCACCATGCTGTTGGCGGTGAATTTCAGTCCCTGGGGAAATACCTCAAATATGCTACCCGCCGAAGCTATCACCTGCTCTTTGGTATAGGTGCCGGATATCAATGTATTGCCCATGGTTTGCAGGCAGCCATCTGCAGCGTAGCTGTCGACGATGAAGTCCACATCGCCACTGTTCATGGCTTCGAAAAACCGGGTGACAATCGCCTTGTTCTTTTCACTGTTGTTTGCGCTCATGTGCAGTTTTCTATTTCCCTTGTTGGCTATCGATGCAGTCATGATAGCGACAGACCGGCTACGCGCCAGTCAGGGGGTATAGAAAAGCATCCTTACCCGCCGCCAGGATAGAGATTGCCCAGTACGGTTTAACTATGTTCGCCCGACAAGACAGCCGGGAAGACGATGCACAGCTCGAACTAGTCTCTTACTGGGCCGCGCAGGGACTTGGTCTGGCCACGTCTTGTTTTACTATCAACACGTCTTTTCTGGCTGTTGCGGCTGGGTTTGGTGGGTTTACGGGTTTTGCGCGTTATCGCTACGCTGCTGACCAGATTCTGTAAGCGCTGCAGCGCGTCGTCGCGATTTTTTTCCTGGCTGCGAAAGCGCTGTGCTTTGATAATAATGACCCCCTCAGCAGTGATGCGCTGATCGCTGAGCTTGCCAAGGCGTTCCTTATAGATGTCGGGCAGGGAGGAGGCCTTGATATCAAACCTGAGGTGGATTGCCGAAGAGACTTTGTTGACGTTCTGGCCACCCGCGCCCTGTGCCCGAATAGCCTGAATTTCAACTTCCCGGGACGGGATACTCACCTGGTTGGATATCTTGATCGCCATGGACGCATTCTATTGAAAACAAGGCGTTGGCGATAGTCGCCGCTTTTAATTCTATGCGTTTGGCCTGCCCAGGTATCGGGGGACACGTTGTTTGTATTTGGAATATGCTGAGCCGTGTACCACTTGCAGGTATTTTTCTTCCCTGGTAACCATGCTGTGAACCATGCCAAATCCGAGCAGTGACAATAGCAGCAGTGCCAGGCTTTGTAGCAGCACGGTGTAGGCTGCAAACATTAACAGGTAGGCGACAAAGAAGGGATTGCGGCTGCAGCGGTAGATGCCGCTGTCCACCAGTGCTGTCGTCTGTTCCTCGATAACTCCCACGCGCCAGGAGTCCCCCAGGTGTTTTAGTGCCGCCCAGCCTATTGCCAGATTTGCCAGCATGAGCACAACAGCGCAGAGATTGGAAATGCTGGTGGGAACAGTACTGTTTTCAATCGCGCTGTTCCCGGACAGGGAGAGATAGATCGCCACCGCAATAAAGAATACAAAGAAAGCAATGGACAGGTTTGCCTCCAGGTTAAAACCCCGGATAGGTATACGAAGCTTGCGCTTCAGGGAGATGTTTTTGGCGAAGAACATTCCCTGGAACAGCAGTTGGTGCAAGAGGATGAGTGAGGTACTTTCATGCACTTGGCAACCCTCAGCGATTGCGACCGAGCTTCTCGTGGGCATCCACCCACTCGTTCTTGCGGGTCTTCTGGTCCACCTTCGCCGCGGCGCCCAGGGATAGCTCCCCGGCCAAGGCCAGCCCGGCGGCAATTTCCACCAACTTGAGCGCCTTGCCAGGGCCCAGGCAATCCATTATCTGCAAGCATTCGCTCTGTGTTGGCAGCGCTGTGCCGCCGCCGTATGTGGCCATAATCAACGCGGGGAAGGTGATCGAAAAATAGTAGTCACCGTCGCGGGTCACTTTGTTGTATGTCGTACATTGGTTGGATTCGGCAATATTTGCGATGTCCTGCCCGGTGGCCAGATAGAGCGCGGCCAGGCCGTTGGCCGGGTGAGCGGCATTGTTGGAAGAATTGGTCAGGAAGGCGCTCATGGTGCTTATGCCCTGGCCGTAGTGCATCTGCTGGGGAGAGATGCGCAGGTTCTCAATCATGACATCCCGGGGGATGGTGATTTCAGCGGTGACACGCCGGCCGCGTCCCTTGAGTAAATTGACCGAGGAGGTTTTTTTCTCAGTGTCGAAATTGCCGGACAACAGGTAGTGGGAGATCGTATCAACCTCTTTCCTGATCCATTCGCAGGCTACAAATGTGGCCTTGCTCGTCATATTTTGGCCGGCGGCATCACCGGTGCTGTAATCGAAACGGGTAAAAATCATATTGTGGGCGTGGTAGTGCTCGATCTCGTTCAGTTTGCCTATAGAAGTGGTGCTTTCCGCTACCTCCTTGATGCGATCGAAATTGTCATCCAGCCACAAGCCAAAATCCCGCGCCTCCCTGGCACTGGGGAAAACGAAAACCGGCGCCCGTTGCATGGCATCCCCGGAAACTGTGGTGATTACGCCGCCACTTTCCCTGATGACTCGCATGCCCCGGTTGTAACTTGCCAGCATGGTGCCTTCTATAGTGGCCATCGGCAC
>CBDTVJ010000438.1:0-4017 GCA_965363655.1 uncultured Halieaceae bacterium
CGTGAAGACGAGATTCGCGAGTGCATCGGTTGCAACATCTGCATCTCCAGCTGGCACGATGGTGTACCGGTGCGCTGTACACAGAACGCCACGGCCGGTGAGGAATGGCGAAAAAACTGGCACCCCGAGAAATTTGACCGCCCGGGCAGTGAAGACCGTATTCTCATCGTGGGTGGCGGTCCGGCAGGCCTGGAGGCCGCTCTGATAGCCGCGCGGCGGGGCTATCACGTGACCATTGCCGACCGGGCGCCTGAACTGGGCGGCCGTGTAAATTTTGAAGCGGCCTTACCGGGGTTGAGTAACTGGGGCCGGGTGCGGGACTATCGCCTGTATGCCCTGCAACAAATGAGCAATGTCGATGTGTACTGCGATAACGAACTAAGTGCGGACGATATCCTGAGCCTGGAGCACCAACGCGTTGCCATTGCCACCGGCGCACGCTGGACACGAACACTGTATTCGTCACTCGAAATACCCCTGGGAGAACTCAAGCAGTCGGGCGTTTATACGCCCGATGACCTGGCGGCAGGTCTGCTGCCTGACGGCCCTGTCCTGGTCTATGATTTTGACAACTACTATCTCGGAGGTGTGCTTGCTGAGTCGCTGACAGACCAGGGAATGAAGGTGAGTTATGCCACGCCCGCGGGGCACGCATCTGCCTGGACGATCATGACCAATGAACAACCCTTCGTACACCAGGCATTACACCGGAAACATGTCGATATCACGACCCAGGCCCTGCTGGATGATTTTGATGGCCACACCGCAACACTGAAAAACATCTTCACCGGTGAACCTGAATTGCTGGAGGTGAAATCGGTGGTGATCGTTGGCCACCGCCTGCCCTGTGACGAGCTTTACCAAAGCGTGAACGCTCGCCAGGCTGAGTTTCAGGATGCCGGCATCAAGTCAATGGAACGTATCGGTGACGCGCTGGCAGCGGGTGCGCTGGTACATGCCGTTTACTCCGGCCACGCTTTTGCCCGCCAGTTGGACCAGGTCGATGACGGACTCTACCTGCGGGATATTCCCGTGGCCGAACACCCTCCTGGGCCGGTCATTCGGTAATGAATTTACCTATACGGTCGACCACGTAGCGCCGGATATCCAGGTTCCAGTCTTCCATCGGGGAGAACACCCCATGGTCATGCACCCTGGAATTCATACCCTGCTGAACGCGCTCGCAGATGCTCCAGTCCTGGCGGTTCACCAGGTGCCAGAAATCCACTGCATCGGAAGGGTCGAAATCTGCTTTTTCCATCTCGTGTTTCTCAAACAGGAAATGACAGTCAATCGCGGTCTGTCCAGCGCCCTTGGCGTGGAGTAGGAAAGCCACGACGTGGTCACGGGCGACACTAAGGAACAGGTTCGGGTAGATCAAATCACCTTTGTGGCGGGATTGTTCATCATCGTTTAAGCCGGGAAACGATCGCCGGTTGGTAGTTCCCGTAGCGGTGAACGTAGTTGCACCCTCGCGGTGAGGCACCCCCCGTTCCCAATCCAGCTCCGCGCCGCCGGCTTCCCTGAATGCCGGAACAATCCGACACAGTTCCGGGTGCACCGGACCGCAGTGATAACACTCGTTGTAGTTTTCAGATAAGACTTTCCAGTTGGCGTTTACTTCATAGCGGATTGTCCTGCCAATTCGCAGATCAGCCAGGGGGTAGCGCTGGAATTGCTTAGAGGGGGCCGCAACCAATTCAGAAAAAGAGGGGGACTGTTCCGGTGTCAGGTGGAGGAAGATAAAACCACCCCAGCTCTCGCAACCCACTGGGTGCAGTTTTATATCTTCGGCCGAGAACCCCATCTCCTCTTTCATGTGTGGAGCACGCTTCAGGTTGCCGTCAAGATCATAGCTCCAGGCATGGTATGGGCAGATGATTGTTCGTTTGCCAATAACACCACCCTTAAGGGGCAGCCGATCATCGGATTCCTCCTGCTCCCCGGCCGGGCACAGGCTGGCACCGCGGTGGCGGCAAACATTATAAAAGGCCCGCAGTAAACCCTCGCGGTTACGGACCAGCAAGACGCTTTCCCCGTAGAGATCCAGGACCTTGTGGTCGCCAGGATTCGGTAGCTCTTCTTCCCGACCAGCACACACCCACTCCCGCATGAATATGTGTTCACGTTCCAGCGCGTACACATCCTCATCCAGGTACCAGGAACTGGGCAGGGTTGACTCAAGCATCATTGGCTCCTGCGGCCTGAGGGGCCAGATTCGTCCGTCGAACTATCATCCAGGCCGCCACGGTGCCGATGGCACAAAAGACGGCAATCACCCCGTAAAAATAACGATATCCTTCGGCACCTGGATAGGCATCGAGCAATACCCCGCCAATCAATGGCATAAACACATCGGGGGTAAAGCCAATAGCGGAAATCACGCCTGCGGCAGTACCTGTTACCGCGGGCGCCACTCCCCCCTCTTCCAGCAGCGCAAAGTAAATACCGCGTAAAGCAAAAATGGCCACTGACACCAGCGTGGCCGTCAGCAACATCACAACAAGATAACCTGGACCGCCAGGAAGCAGGCTAAACACCACGAAACCGCCAGTCAAAAGCAGGAAAAAACCCAACACGGCCCTGGAAACACCCAGCTTATCTGCGATGATTCCGGCACCTAGTGCAGCAAATGGTTTCAGCCACATTTTGCCCACACCCACGACCCCGCCCATGACAACAGTCAAGGCATAAACATCCGTCGCATATGGGGCGAAGTAATAAGAACCCCAATAAGCCGTATAAGCAGTCAGCACCACCAGGGAAATTAACCACACAACCGGCATTCTCAATACTTCAAGCACTTCCTTGAGCCCTATCTTTACGCGGGCCTCCGATTCATCCGTGCTCCTGTCATCATCCAGAATGAACCATGCCAGCACGGCCAGGCCGATATTGGTCAGCGCAAAGAGATTGATGACTTGTGAAAGTGCCGTTGCGTTGCTGCCCAGCCAGGCAAATATCGCCAGGAAAATACTCGAGCTCAAAACCTCGGAGACACCTCTACCGCTTTCCAGGATTCCAAATGCCCTGCCCTGTTCTTCGGGTGGTGCCCAGTTGCGGGTTGCCTTGATCATTGCGCCCCAGAACACCATGGATATACAGACACCCCAGAACGCGTGGACGGCGATGCTGGCGTGGTAGGACGGATAGGTTGCGAAATACAGGCCGGCCAGGCCCGTCCCCAACAGTGAGCTGGTAATCAGTTTGCGCGGGGAAAATCGATCAGCAAGCCAACCACCGGGAAAATAGGTAAGTAAAGAAAGTGTACCGAAGACACTGATCAATACACCCATCTGCGTATTGTCATAGCCGAAAGCCTCCTGCATCGGGATGTAATACACCTCGCGCAAGAACGGCAGCATGAAAATTATTCCGCCAGAAAAACACAGGATAGTCATAACCAGCCAGTGTTTCAGGCGCTCGAATTTGACCGATGAGGGCATCTCTTATCCCGTCTCTTTTCCGCAAGTCTGAATGAACCCAATGGTAAGGAGGCCTATGACGATGAAAAACCCGCCCGTCAATTTCAAGGCGTGGCTTTCCAGACTATAAAAAATCGAGAACCCACCCACCAGGATCATGGATGCCACCGCCAACAGCTTTACCCGGCAGCCAATACAGCGATTCTCTTCCCAGTTTTTGACCATCGGGCCAAAAGTTCTGTTTTCCAGTAACCAGCGATGCCACTTTTCTGAAGACTGTGCGAAACAGGCCGCAGCCAGCAAAACGAACGGGGTTGCAGGAAGAATGGGAAGAACCACGCCGAGACCGCCCAGGCCGAGAAACACGAATCCGAGTACGCGATAAAGCGTCACTTAGTTAACAAGACCCGAATTTGGCACAACGTCCACATAAAACAGTACTTCCAACACAGCAGTCTGAGTAGGTGCATATGCTAGCATTTTGACATGAGCAGAAGATTTACCTTATGGATTGGCCTCGCGTTTTGCCTGGTGGCAGGCAGTGGCAACAGATAAGCGTTCGATAGATCAAACTTCCTACACCGTTCAGCGC
>CBDTVJ010000439.1:0-4016 GCA_965363655.1 uncultured Halieaceae bacterium
TGGTCTCCAGCTACTCCGGAAATGGGAATCCCATCGGGTAAGCCGGGCACCCCCCGCGTACGCCCGAGTATGGCACTGGACGGCACTATACGGGGGAGAATGCCTCGCGGCACCTCAAACAGGTCCAGTAACTGTGCATCCCAATTGCCGGTTTTCAGGTTCATCAGGGAGGTGCGGGAGGCATTGGATATATCGGTTACATGCGCTTCACCGCCGGTCAATTTCCAGATCAGGAAACTGTCGATAGTCCCCGCTGCCACACGACCACTCTTCAGGGCGCGCGAAATACCGGGAGTATTTTGCAACAGCCAACGATACTTACTGCCAGAAAAATAAGGGTCAAGCACCAGGCCTGATTTTCGTTTAACCAGTTTTTCATGACCAGCAGAGCGCAGGGATTCACAAAAATCTGTGGTGCGCCGGCATTGCCATACGATAGCGTTATTAAGCGGCTCACCGCTGCGGGAATCCCACAGCAGGGACGTTTCCCGCTGGTTGGTAATACCGATGGCGACAACGTCGGAAGGCCTGCATATTTTCTTGCGAAAGATGGCTCGAATGGCCTTGCCAACCGAGGCCCAGATGTCGGCCGGACGGTGCTCAACCCAGCCGGGACGCGGGTAGATTTGCGGGAATTCGTAGTTAACACTGGCCCGCAGCTTACCGCGGTCATCCATCAGGGCGACGGTGCTACCCGTCGTACCCTGATCGATAGCGAGTACGAATTCAGCCATTCCTACTGGCCGTATCCCTCTACCGCCTTGATCTCAAGGAAATCGGTAAAGCCGTGGCTACCCCACTCACGGCCATTGCCGGACTGCTTGAAACCGCCAAATGGCACGTCAAAGCCCCCGGCCGCGCCATTAATATGCACGTTACCGGCACGGATACGTGAGGCCACTTCCCTGGCGTGATTGATATCATCACTTTGCACGTAACCCGCCAGGCCATAGGGCGTATCATTGGCAATGCGAATGGCCTCTTCCTCGGAGTCATAGGGAATCATGGTCAGGACCGGCCCGAATATTTCTTCACGCGCGATGGTCATCTCGTTGTTGGCCTCGGAGAACACAGTGGGCTGAATGTAGTAGCCCTTGTCCAAGCCATCGGGCCTGCCTGGGCCACCCGTTACGAGCTTGGCGCCTTCAGCTACACCCTTTTCGATCAATGCCTGGATCTTGTTGAACTGCACCTCGGACACCACCGGCCCCATAGTAGTACTCTCCGCAGTGGGATCGCCCACTACCACGGCCTCGGTTGCCTTGGCGGCAATGACCTCGGCCTCAGCCAGTTTCGCTGCGGGCACCAGCATGCGCGAAGGGGCGTTACAGGATTGTCCGGTATTCTGGTACATGTGCGCCACGCCACGGGTAACAGCAGCTTCCAGGTCCGCGTCGTCCAGTACAATATTGGGAGACTTACCACCGAGCTCCTGGGTCACACGCTTGACGGTGGGGGCCGCATTCTGCGCCACCAGCGATCCGGCTCGGGTAGAACCGGTGAACGACATCATGGCGATATCCGGATGCCCGGACAGGGCCGTACCCACCACTGGACCGTCGCCATTCACCATATTGAATACACCGGCGGGTACGCCCGCTTCGTGCATCACCTGGGCGAACAGGTAGGCAGACAGCGGCGCCACTTCGCTGGGCTTGAGCACCATGGTGCAACCCACCGCCAGTGCAGGGGCTACCTTGCAGGAAATCTGGTTGACCGGCCAGTTCCAGGGCGTGATCAGGCCGCAGACACCAATTGGCTCCTTGAAAACCCGGTGTTCACCCAGGTCTTCCTCGAATTGAAAATTCTTCAGGATCTTGGCAGCTTCTTCCAGGTGACCCTGGCCAGTGTAAGCCTGTGCAGTAGTGGCCAGGCTCTGGGGGGCGCCCATCTCCTCACGGATGGCATTGGCAATGTCCATGTAGTACTTCTGGTAAGTAGCCACACAGGATTCCAGCAGTTCTATACGCTCCTGCCTGCTGGTGCGACTGAAACTCTCAAAGGCTGCCTTGGCTGCAGCTACTGCCTTGTCGACATCCGCCTCAGAACCCATGGAGATATGTGCGCAGACTTCCTCTGTCGCCGGGTTATAGACATCGAAATCATTGGGCGTAACCGGGTCAACCCACTCGCCGTTGATGTAAAACTGCTTGTATTCACGCATCGTTATTCTCCAGGTTGGTGACTGCAAAGGAGGCTAAGTCTATCACTCTCAGCGGCCGTGACCAGCACCGCTTTGCGCATGGAAATTCGGGCGCATAATAGATGCACAGGAACGTTGTATCCGCTGCAATAATCGCGCAAAATTGCCGCCCTGCCCCCTCTATGGAGACCCAAGACAATGGATAAGGAAGAATTGACACTGTTTCGCGATATGGCGCGTCGTGCCATGGAACAGGAAATTTCCCCACACTTCGAAAAGTGGGAAGAACAGCACGAAATTCCCCGGGAATTATGGAACACGCTGGGACAGGCGGGGCTCCTCTGCCCGGACATGCCCGAGGAATACGGCGCTGCCGGCACTACACCGCAGGTAACCTTCGCCATCATTGAAGAATGTGCCCGCATGGGCTTTGGCGGCATCGCCACCGGCTATAGCATTCACAGTAATATCGTGGCCCCCTACATCGAGCATTTCGGCACGGAAGAGCAGAAAAACCAGTGGCTACCGAAGATGGTCGCCGGTGAGGTCGTTGGCGCGCTGGCCATGACAGAGCCGGGCGCCGGCTCCGACGTACAGGGGATTCGCACCAATGCGGTGCGCGATGGCGACGACTGGATTCTCAACGGTTCCAAGATATTTATTACCAACGGCATGCTGGCGGAACTCGTGATCGTGGCCGCCATTACCGATCCGGGCAAAGGTGCCAAAGGCACCTCCCTGTTCCTCGTTGACGCAAGCCTGCCGGGCTTCTCACGCGGCAAGAAAATCGAAAAGTTGGGACAACACACGTCCGACACGGCCGAACTGTTCTTCCAGGATGTGCGCCTGCCTGGCTCCGCACTGCTGGGCGAGGAGAACAAGGGTTTCGTCATCATGATGGAAGAACTGCCGCGCGAACGACTGGGCATTGCCGCCCAAGCGGTGGCAGCTGCCGAAGGTGCCCTGGACCTTACGGTGGATTATGTACTGGAGCGCAAGGCCTTCGGGCAGACGGTGGCCAGCTTCCAGAACACGCGTTTCACCCTGGCCGAGGTGAAAACCGAAATCGCCATCAACCGCGCCTATTACGAAAAATGCGCTGACGCCTATTCCCGCAGTGAATTGAGTGCGGAAGATGCGGCCATGCTGAAATACGCCAGCACCGAGATGCAGTGCAAGACAGTCGACGACTGCCTGCAGCTGTTCGGAGGCTATGGCTACACCATCGAATACCCCATCTCCCGCTTCTACGCTGATGCCCGCATCCAGCGCATTTACGGTGGCACCTCGGAGATTATGCGCGAAGTGGTCGCGCGTTCCATCCTGGGGCGCTAGGGCCCGATCAAGCGCGACCATTGAGGACAAGCAGCATGTCGATAAAGAGCTTCAGGGACAAGGTGGCCGTTATCACCGGTGGCGGCAGCGGCATTGGCCAGGCCCTGGCCTGCCAACTGGCGGCCAAGGGCAGCGACCTGGCCCTGGTCGATATCAATCGCGAGGGCATGCAGGAGACCAAAAAGAAAATTGCTGACAGCGGCGTAAACGTCACCATGCACATCGCCGACGTCAGCGATGAAGCCTCGATGGCAGCCCTGGCCGAAGATGTGATGGCGGCCCACGGCAGAGTCAACCTGCTGTTTAACAATGCCGGCATCACCTACGCCAAAACGTTTGCAGGGCACAGCCTCAAAGATTGGGAACGCATTATTGGTATCAACCTGTGGGGTGCAATTTACGGCTGCCACTTTTTCCTGCCATACCTCAAGGAGCAAGCCGGCGAGGCGCATATCATCAACCTGTCATCGATGGTGGCCTTTGTAGGCCCGCCCCAGCAGACGTCCTACAGCACCACCAAGGCTGCCATCAAGGGCCT
>CBDTVJ010000440.1:0-4013 GCA_965363655.1 uncultured Halieaceae bacterium
GTAATGGGCCGCTCGTCGTTGCCAAAATCTACTTCCAGCATGGCGGAGCCAATGTGCTCACCCGATACAACATCCAGGCCCCAAACATCGCGAATGGTCTGCGCGAGATTCACCACGCCACCGATGGTGCGCGCCATAATGTGCGCTCCCAAGTTTGTCACCTGATGATCCGACTTCGATACTTGTAGTAGAACCTCATGTGAGGGCGTGCCTGGCAGTGTGTTGGTACGAATGTACTTTGAGTAGCCAGTGGGCTCTGCACGATCCCACAAGCCTTGTACCAGCGCCAGATTCAACTGCATGTCGAGCGCGTTCCAGTCGTAGCCAGCATAAATCGATTTGGCAAAGGGATCGAAGTTTACGCTGCGATTCAGTAACAGATTGTAAGATTGCCCCGGCACAGCGAGCAGCCCACGTTCCATATCAGTGGAAATAGCCATCAGACTGGCGCCGAGAATGCCGCCCTGACTACCGCCGAAATAATAACGTTTGGATCCATCCAGAACCGCGCCACCGCAATGTGTGTTAAGTGCTTCATTGAGTGTGGTTGCAGGCCCACCATCTGCTTCGACAGATAGTGTTCGCATCGCTATGAGAAAGTTAAGGAAGCCTTGTTGCATGCGCTCAGGCACTGCGCGGAAGGTGGAAAGATCGCCACCAGTTAGCGCGCTTACTACGGTACCGACGTCGTCATGCGCGAAACCCTTAAAATCCAGCCCGAACAGCGCGATGTTCTCGGTGACAGCGATCGCCTGGGTTCCCAGTACCTGTTCCTTGGCACCGAGTTGTCCATGGCCGAACGCAACGAGTGGCGCAGGTTCAGTTTGCGCACTCATCGGCACGATTAACGCGGCGGAGTATTCGAAACTGCCGTTCTGCTGCGGCAAGCCGTTATCGCCCAAGTTAAAAATGCCTCCGCTTTCGCCTTGGGTCATGTACAGCGGCACGTCGAAGGTCACTTCTAATCGACAGGCCATACCGTCGATCAATCCCTCGTCACGCATTTCTATGCGGTACGGCACGCCCTCGGGAAAGTTAGTCAGTGCATCGTCGCGGATATATAGCATGGCACGGGTGTTATTCTCACGGCTTGCCGTAGTGAAGTCCCAGGCGATCTGCAGATCTTCACGTGCGATGTCTTGCGCGGACAATACTGAGAAGATATCTTCAAAATGATCGCGGCGCGATACGAGGATCGGATCATCGGGGGTTGAGCCATCGCGCAGTGATTGAAAACCGCTCATAGGAGCAATCGCGCTGCCCATGCCATCGACCACCCCTCGAATCGCGACGATATAGCGCGTGGCATCATCCAGGCGAACAGCCGGGCGCAGCATAAGTGCCTGTTCCTGTAGCAGCACCTCAAGATCGCGCGTGATCGAGAAATCTGGCGACGACTTGCCATCCAGAATGCGCCGCTTGGATTCCGCGACATACTCATCGAGATCAACCCAATGCGGCACCCATTCGCCAGTTGCTGCATTGATAATAATTGTGCGCGACTGAGGCAGAAGCGATAGCTCGATGGAATCTGGCGTGGCAAGACCCTGCACTGTGGCTCCGGGCATGTGAGTCATCGCGGCAATGCCGGGCGAAAATCCATCCATTTCATTGAACGCAGCAGGGTTCGACTGCATGCCATTGGTGTGGGTTGGCATGATCACCTGCGGCAGCGCAAGGCGTTTGCCGGTGACTGTGCTGGTGTCCGACTCCGTCCAATAGTCGTTGGGGTAGGGAAAGCCGCAGTAGCTCGGGACCAGGGGATCGCAGTTGAGCGGTGGCGCTTCCACGGTTGTTACCGGCTGGTCGGTATCGACCGGTGCCCTTGAAAAGCGGTCGTTGTTGTTATCAGAGCAGGCGGTAAGAACTGCCAGCACGGCGAGGGTGACGAGCGTATGCATTATTGTTTTCATGCAGAACAGAATAGATGTCTGTTGGTTATAGGTCAATATCTGAGGCTCCACCTGCTCTATGAAATATGGGGTCAGAGTCGAATGGCACTGACCCCTTATTTCCTGACCCATTATTTCCTGCTATTTCGATTTCGTGAATTTTCCAGCGCGTGGACTATGATTAGCACTGTGGCGTTTATAAAGGCCGACCAATGGAACTACGGCTGGAACAAGTCAGGATGTCAGCAATTGGGTATTTGTTGAAGATAGCCACGATCGGGACCCTTGTGGTAATGGGTCTGCATGCACAGTACGCATCCGCCGCCACTGGCTGGCCGACCACGCATTTCAAGGTTGATTTTGGGCTTCCAACAGACACAACAACTGCTGGCCAGGATGCTCCCCCAATGCTACCGGATCCGGATAGGAGACCGGCACCCGATTTTAACCCTGCAAACTCAACAGATGAAACGGGCAACCAGGGTGATCACAGCCTCTCTTTTGACGTTCTTGCCATGTTCTTTGAGAGCAGTCTGCACGAGATCGCCGTAACGCTTGAACAGGAGGGTTTCGAACCACCCAGCCTGCCATTGCACAACGATGGCAATGAAGTCTATTACAAGGTACATATTTTCGATCTTTCAAGAAGAAGCACCACACGCTACCTCGGTGTTTATCACAGCGGTAAATACTGTGATGACCCGGGTGTTTCTGCCTCGGCATGGTTTGGTGTCAGGATAGAAAGTTTCGTACCACTCACATCCAATGCTGAACCGTTTCTGTACATGGTATTGGCACACGAGTTGTTTCATTCAGTTCAACAGAGCTATACGGCAACCTTCAATGCGCTGAATGGTTGCAACGGGGAAACAAAGGACCGCCTGGCTGTTTCTGAAGGGACAGCCAACGGGGTGGCCTTCAAGCTGACCGCAAAACGCTGGCCAAAATATTACCTCAAATTTGCTGGCGTATCTGAGGTCAAGATCGATGACGACGAAGAGATCACAGTCTGGAAATACAATGTCGGATCGGGCCATATATTCCCCTACCTGATCGGCGTCAGACCGTATTCACTGCCGTTTCTCGACGTGAGCGCGTCGGACCCGGATGATCGCAAACAGGCCCCTTACAAGACTTCATCGTTCTGGTACAACCTGATTGACCGCCACGATATCCAAATCATAGATCATCTTTTTCGCCAGCCATTGAGATACGGTGACAGTCCATCATTACTACAGTGGCTGGATAACGGTCTGGAATCCTACAAACCGGAGATTGGTGGTTTGTACCTGGCCTTCTCTCATTTTGTGACTGAGTACGCTTCACAGGCTGGCTCCCGTTTTCCGTGGGAAGAATTTGGCGCAATCGGAAGGGATACCAGCGTGGAACAGCTCGTATCTGATTCTGGAGGCAACCTGGTTCCAGGCTCACCTTATACCGGATCAGAAGAGGAAGTTCAAAGAGGCTGGATTGAGAAAATACTGGGGAAATGCGAACAGGTCAGGTTACAAGCCGGTAACACGGAAACTGTCCCGGTGCCGATGGTACTTGACCGGATCAGTGCCGGTTGCATTGAAGTCACCTGGGAGGGGTTTGAAAATAATTTCGAGATCACAATTGAGGCCGAGCACCGCAACCTGCGCCTGCTCGACCAGCTGAATATTGGCCTGGCCTACCAGCAGAGCGACGAAGGTGAGCTTTTTTGTTACTCAAAAATCAAGCCCTCATACCATGACCCACTCTGGACCTGCCTGCATGAAAAACCGTTTCAAACCAATGGATCAGAGGACCTTCGTTATGCCAGGTTGTGGTCTACAGAAAATCGCTTTAGTGGCAGTGGTCGACGCTACTACACAATCACAAATGTAGCACCCCAGGCCGAGAAAACACGCCCGATCCCAAAGGATCACCCGGTCATCATCCGTATAGGCATTGCCGAAGCTCTAGGTAATGACGGCCGGCAGTACGATGTTCCGAATTCTGTAACCAAGGGCATGGGGATGCCTACAATGGACAAAGAGAGTCTTTACGGCATTACAAAAATGCCGGCGCCCCCAGGAACCCGCTTGAGCTTCAGTGTACCTGTTAAGGGGAAGGACCTCGGCTATGGCGCCGCCTGGA
>CBDTVJ010000441.1:0-4009 GCA_965363655.1 uncultured Halieaceae bacterium
GTCGATTGAGCGAGGTATTCAGCACCACCGCATTACCCGTCAGTTTTTCCAGTTCCTCCATGAGCGCGTAATAACGCGGATTGTATTCCCGCTGCAGCAGCTGTGCGCGAGCAGTACCATCTTCGTGCACTACTTCCGGTACGCGGCTTTTCCAGGACTCGTTGACTTCAAATGTGAAGGTCATGAATGGGGCCGGATGATCCACCTTGAACATCTCTTTTCCCACGGCGACGGGCATGCTCGGGCAAAACGGTCGCCAGCGTTCGCGGAACTTGATTTGCTCATTGATCCGGTCAGCGACTCCCGCAATACTCGGACACCCCAGGATGCTGCGCGCACCCAGCGCCCGGGGACCGAATTCCATGCGCCCCTGGAACCAGGCTACCGGGTGCCCCTGCGCCAGCAGGTCGGCTACACGCTGTGGCACATCGTCGATCTGGCTGAACTGCGGTTGTCCCGGATGCGCCTCGCAGGCAGCGACTACCTGCTCATTACTGAACGATGGTCCCAGGTAGACATGACGCATTGGCTCCACCGGCACACCCCGTCGCGTGGAGGCGTAGGAGGCTGCGCCAACCGCGGTTCCAGAATCCCCAGATGCTGGCTGTACGAATAATTCCTTCACCTCGTCGCGGGCAATAATTTTCTGGTTCAGTTTGACGTTAAGGGCCCCTCCCCCCGAGAACGCCAACAAGCCGGTCTCGCGAATAATGTCACCCAGGTAGTAATCCATCATCTGCAGGCTGATCTTCTCAAACAGGGCCTGCATGGCAGCGGCGTAGTGAATGTAGGGTTCGTCAGCCACATCGCCCACCCGCCGCGGGCCCAGCCAATCAACCAGCCGCTGTGAAAAATAGAAGCCTTTACCAGCTTCCTTGTAGCGCCGCAGCCCAACCACGTTGGCCAGGCGGGTATCCACACGCAGCTCTCCCCCTTCGAAACTCGCCAGGCGTGAAAAATCATATTTGAGCGGGTCACCGTAGGGCGCCATACCCATGACTTTGTACTCGCCATCAAGCATCTCGAATCCGAGATACTCGGTGATCGCGCCGTACAGGCCACCCAGTGAATCCGGATCGTAGAATTCCTTGAGCTTGTGGATCTTCCCATTTTCGCCATAACCGAAAAACGTCGTGGCATATTCGCCTTTGCCATCAATACCCATAATGGCGGTTTTTTCGCTGAAACCACTCAGGTGGTAGCAACTGGAAGCGTGGGCGAGGTGATGCTCTACCGGCTCCAGCTTGAACTTGCCCGATTTAAACCCCAGGCCCTCCAACATCGAGCGCACGCGGTTGATGTAGCGGTGAAAGCGGCGATTACCGTTTAACAGGGCGTCCAATGACCTGTCCGGGGCGTACCAGTAACGACGGGCGTAGTGCCATCTCGCCGCGCAGCGCAGGCTGATCGGCGCAAAGGGGACAGCTACTACATCGACATCTACAGGTTGCAGGCCGGCCTCTGCCAGGCAGAAGCGGGTGGCCTCCAGCGGCATTTTGTGCTTTGCGTGTTTGTCTCGAATAAAACGCTCTTCCTCCGCCGCTGCCACCAGGCAACCGTTGCTATATACAGCGGCAGAAGCATCGTGGCCAAGGGCGCCGGAGAGGCCAAGTACGGTCAGCGACATAGCGTGTTTATTCCCAGTAAAGTTGGTCTGCTTATGGACGTTGATGATAACGTGATTTCGGCCAGCGTGGAGCGCTCCAGCACAATTGTCGAGGAACCCGCTGGAACAAATAGAGTCAAACCGGGTAGAGTTCACGGAGGGTCACAGCGAAAACCTGTTCAAAGGTTTTATATGGCTTATAATGAATATTATGAAGAAACATCGGACACAGTGTTATCGCTGGCTGCTGGCATTGGCAGTGCTATGCGCTGTACCTGCTGTCGCCACAACCGTCTACAAAACTGTGGATGAAAATGGCGTAGTCAGCTTTTCCGATGCCCGCCCGGAAGGAGAGTCACCGGTTGAAACTGTGGTGATCGACGCGCAGCAATCACAACTCAGCCCCGAGGAGCAACAGCAGCGCCTGGAGGACATGCGAGAGACCACCGACCGTATGGCGGCTGACCGTATGGCGCGTGAGAAACACCGCGCAGAAATGCGCCAACTGCAGGCGCAACGGGCGCCGCGGGAGTCGCAGTCAAGTTACCCAGAGTATTATGAACCCAGGGTCATTTATTCCGGTTACTCCAGTTACCGCAACCGCCGCCCGGGGTGGAACAACCGACCGCGGCCGGGGCACCCAATCGCCCGCCCCCCCTATCGGCCACCGGGCCACAGCCTGCCACCCACCGTAAGGCCCATTCAATATAACAACTACCCGGCTTCGCTGATCCGAAGAAGCTACAACCCCAGGGTAAGGGCCGCAGTAGAGGGCCGGTAAGCTCCGAACCCGGCCTGTAATGTGGACGAGATCCAACAGACATTCCGGCATTAACTACTACCGCACCATTCCTTCAAATTATAAGCATCGGTTACAATGGCTTTCTTTAGCTTCCGACAACAGGCCACACGCAGTAATCATGCAAGAAGACAGAGAATTTCGTGTTGATATAGGGGATGTCGAACTATCCGTAGTGGAGTGGTACGGCGAGGGAGACCCAATCCTGCTGCTACACGCCACAGGCTTTCACAGCCGCTGCTGGTACGAAGTGGTCAAGCGCTTACCGGGGCAGCACATCTACGCGGTGGACCTGCGTTTCCATGGTAAAAGTGGCGAGTCCGGGGACATCGACTGGGGGCTGATGGCGGACGACATTCGCATTCTCATTGAACGCCTGGAATTGTCCAATCTGGTTGGTGTTGGCCACTCCATTGGTGGACACCTGTTAGCGCGGGTGGCGGCGCAGCGCCCCGATGCATTCAAGCATCTTATCCTCATCGACCCTGTCATTCTCTCGCCAGACACCTACGACCAGTTCCATGATGTATCTGAGCGCATCAAGGCACAGGACCACCCGGTGAGCCGACGGAAAAACAACTGGCGAGATGCCCAGGAGATGTTTGAGCGCTTCAAGGAGCGCCACCCCTTCAGCACCTGGCAACCTGAAGTACTACGGGATTATTGCGACTATGCCCTGCGCCCGGCTGACCAGGACGCCCTGCGACAATTGGCCTGTGACCCCATCAACGAAGCTGGCATCTACCTCCACCAGGGAGGCAACGAAACCTTACTGCAAGAGCTGCCGAACATTACTGTGCCAACCACCCTGCTGCGCGCGCCACCGGGGGAAGAGGGCGCACCCAACCTGAGCACCTCCCCCACCTGGCCCGAACTGGCAAACATTCTGCCCAACTGCCAGGAGGTATACCTGCCCCACCTGAACCATTTCATTCCAATGCAGGATCCGGCACTTGTAGCAACGACTATTGAGCAGGCACTTGACGCCTAGTAAGACCTTTGCCCTGGACAACCTTCCCCAGGCCAGCCGTGCGGTAATCTGGGGCGACGGACGTAGTTACGGACTGGACATCAGCTACAGCCTTGATTAGCCTTCCCTGTAATCCTGCAGGGCAAATAGTGTATGCTGCATTGCGCCCGACAATGAGAAAAGAAATTACCGGCACCATCACCGATTTTCCGGAGAACACCCTGTAAGCCTATTCCGAGGCGGCAATGGCCAGCGCAATATCCTGATAAACAACTGATACAAACCGATAATTACAACGGAGAAAAGAACGCATGAATACTGTCATCGCCAGCTTACTGATCCTGTGCCTGCTACCCATCATCTGCGCGTGGATAGCCGGCTACCATCGCCAGAAACAGCTGGGCAGCGTCGATAACAAGGAACCGCGTGTGCAGTCAGCGCAGCTCACCGGGGCCGGCGCGCGGGCGGTAGGTGCGCAATCAAACTGCTGGGAGGCACTGGCTGTTTTCAGCGCCGCGATTTTGGCGGTCTTTATCAGCGGCATGGACTTGCAGGAGGTGGCTAATCTCGCCGTGGTGTTCACTGCCCTGCGTATCGTCTATATCCCGCTGTATATCGGCAACATCGACAAGCT
>CBDTVJ010000442.1:0-4004 GCA_965363655.1 uncultured Halieaceae bacterium
AACCGGGGGAAATGCCCTGGGACGTGTTCGGTGTAGATATCGTGATCGATGCCACCGGTAAGTACCGCGAGGCAGCCGCTATGGAAGACCACCTGCGCAATGGCGCGCCGCGAGTGCTGCTGCGCACCCTGCCGGTGGACCATATCGACCGCATCGTTATCCCCGGAGTCAACGACACCAGCATCAGCGCAGCTGACCGCATGATTTCAGGTGCCTCGGGCACGACCACCGCCCTGTGCCTGCTGCTGAAGATTATCTCGGCGAAATACCCGCTGGTGTGTGCCAGCATGACCACTGTGCATTCCTATACCAGCGACCAGGCCCTGCAGGACTATGCCGGTAGCGATTTTCGCCGCAGCCGCTCGGCGGCGGAGAATATTATTCCCAATACCCATGAAGCAGCGAACTGGATGGGTCACATACTGCCGGAGTTCGAGGGGCGCGTGTTGACCTCGGCGCTGAACGTGCCCATCCACGAGGGTTGCCTGGCAGACATAAACCTGGTGTTTGAAGACGCCGCTATCACCGCCGAGGATGTCAACGAGACGATGCGTGAGAGCGTCGCTGTGCATGCTGGTGTGGTCGACGTGGTGGAAGATCCCATCGTATCTTCGGACGTGATCGGCAGTTCCCTGTCACTGTTATTTGACACCAAGGGCACGATCAAGGCCGGCGACAGTATTGTCAAGACGCTGAGTTGGTATGAAAACCTGGGGCACGCCGCGCGGCTGCTGGATGTGGTGCGACTGTATAGTGCACTGGACGCAACACAGGAGGTCGCGTGATGAGAGTGGCAATCAATGGTTTTGGCCGTATTGGCCGCTCAGTGTTTCGTATCCTGGAAGAGACGGAGGGGGTTGACGTGGTCGCGGTCAACGACCTGTTCGACTACGGCGCGCTGCGCTACCTGCTAAATTACGACACGATTATGGGCCCCTTCGGCAAGGCGCTGCGGTTGGAGGACGACCACTTTATCACGCCCAATAGTCGTGCCCGGCTGATGAGCGAAAAGAATCCCGCTGACCTGCCATGGAAAGAAATGGGTATCGATGCGGTGGTCGAATGCACCGGCGTATTTCGCAAGCGCGCCCAGCTGGAACTGCACCTGGCCGCCGGTGCCAAGCGGGTCATTCTCACCGTGCCCGCCGCCGAGCCCATCGATTATACGGTAGTGCTGGGCGTCAACGACGATGGCCTGTTGCCAGAGCACCGTATTATTTCCAATGCCAGCTGCACCACCAATTGCCTGGCGCCCATGGCCAAAGTGCTGAACGAGTCCTTCGGCATTGTCGAGGGTGTGATCAACACCGTGCACGCCTACACCAATGACCAGCGCCTGGCTGATGTGCCGCACTCCGACTGGCGCCGCAGTCGCGCGGCGGCAGAAAACATTATTCCCACTTCCACTGGCGCGGCCAAGGCGGTGGGCGAGGTGCTGCCTGAGCTAAAGGGTCGCCTGCACGGCATCGCCGCGCGGGTACCGGTGCCCGACGGCTCCGTGGTAGATCTGTTCGTCAAGCTTGCCAAACAGGTCACGCCCGCGGATGTGAACGAGGTAGTGCGTGCAGCGGCAGACTCTTCCCTGCAAGGTATTCTCGAGTACAGCGGGAGACCGATCGTGTCGTCTGACATCATCGGCAATTCCCACTCGTCGATTTACGATGCGGGGTTCACCGGCGTTACGAGTGGCCACTACCTGCGGGTGTTAAATTGGTATGACAATGAGTGGGGCTATTCCAGTCGTGTCTGCGATCTGCTGGTGCGGCTGGGGCAATGGTAAGAGGCTGGGCCAATGAAGACTGCACCGACGCCTGCTGATGTGCACACGGATTACACCAGTTTACGCAGCAACGTTAGTTACCTGGGTCGCCTGCTGGGCGAGGTGGTGGCGGACGCCGAGGGAGAGGACTTTCTCGCGCTGGTCGAGGGCATTCGCACCCTGTCCAAACTGGCGCGCGAGGGCGACGCCGAGGCGCACGCGGCGCTGCTGGATATGCTGCACGGGCTGGATGACAGCCAGCTGGTGCCAGTGGCCCGGGCCTTCAGCCAGTTTCTCAACCTGGCCAATATGGCCGATCTGCAGCACACCCTGTCGCGTCCCATGGACCCGGTATTCTCCGCTGCGCAAACCCTGACGGCAGCGCTCGCTGAACTGGAGGCGGGGGAGGTGCCCGCCGATGAAATTTCCGCTGCCGTGCGCCGGCTCAATATTGAGCTGGTACTGACTGCGCATCCCACAGAAATTACCCGGCGCACGCTGATCCACAAGCACGGGGAAGTCGGTCGCTGTCTCAGGCAGCTGGAGCTTGAGGGCTATACCGAGCGGGAGCGCGGCCAACTGCTGCTGCGGCTGCGCGAACTGATCGCACAGATCTGGCACGGCGATGATTTTCGGCGGGCAAAACCCACCCCGGTAGACGAGGCCCGCTGGGGTTTCGCGGTGGTGGAGGATTCTCTGTGGCAGGCGGTGCCGGAGTTCACCAGTCGTCTGGATGCGGCACTGCGTCAGCACGGGGCTACCGGGCTTGAGCTGGATGCCGCGCCGGTGCGCTTCCTGTCCTGGATGGGCGGTGACCGCGACGGCAATCCCAATGTGACGGCCACAGTGACCCGGGAAGTGTTGCTGCAGGCACGGTGGAAGGCGGCTGAACTCTACCTGGCCGATGTCATGGTGCTGCTCGATGAGCTGTCCATGACGCAGTGCAATGATGAGCTGCGCGCGCTGGCCGGCGATGCCCACGAACCTTACCGCGAAGTGTTGCGCGGGTTGCGCAATATGCTGCGACACACGCTGGCCGTGCTGGAGGACCAGCTGGCCGACAGGCCGGTGGCGGAGTCTGGCATATTCAGTGAGGTCGAGCAGCTGCGGAAGCCACTGGTGAGCTGTTATCAGTCCCTGCTGGATTGCGGTATGGAGCTGATCGCCAACAGCGCTTTGCTCGACCTGATTCGGCGGGTTAACTGCTTCGGCGTGCAATTGCTGCAGTTGGATATTCGCCAGGACAGCGCCAGGCACACGGCGGCGCTGGCCGAGATCACTGGCTGGCTGGGGCTGGGCAACTATGCGGAGTGGGACGAGAGCCGCCGTAAGTCATTCCTGTTGCAGGAGCTACAGAACCGTCGGCCGTTGCTACCTCCCGGTTGGCAGGGCGAGCCTGATACCATGGAGGTGCTCGCCACCTGCGCGGTGGTGGCCACGCAACCGGACAGTGCCGTGGGGGCCTATGTGATTTCCATGGCGCGTCAGGCCTCGGATGTGCTGGCGGTGTTGCTACTGTTGCAGGAGTCGGGCTGCCAGCGACGCCTGCCGGTGTGCCCGCTTTTTGAAACCCTGGCGGACCTGGAAAATTCCGCTGCGGTGATGACCGAATTGCTGGCCGAGCCCTGGTACCGGGACTATATTGACAGCGCCCAGATGGTGATGATCGGTTACTCGGATTCCGCCAAGGACGCGGGTGTGCTGGCGGCGGCGTGGGCGCAGTACAGCGCCCAGGAGACCCTGCTGGAGGTGTGCGCCGAACACGGTGTCGAGCTGACCCTGTTCCACGGGCGGGGCGGCACCATTGGACGCGGCGGTGCACCGGCCCGCGAAGCGCTGCTGTCGCAGCCGCCGGGCTCATTGCGCAATGGCCTGCGGGTGACCGAGCAGGGCGAAATGATACGCGCCAAGCTGGGAGCCACATCCATGGCGACCAAGACCCTGGCGCTGTATGCCAGCGGCATTCTCAAGGCTAACCTGATGACACCGCCGGCGCCGCGTCCCGAGTGGCGCGAGCAGATGAATCGGCTGTCGATGGATTCCTGCAATAGCTACCGCGACCTGGTGCGCGACAACCCTGATTTTGTAAGCTATTTTCGCCAGGCCACACCCGAGCAGGAGCTGGCCAGCCTGCCGCTGGGTTCACGCCCTGCGCGTCGTAATGCGGGTGGCGGTATCGAGAGCCTGCGCGCGATTCCCTGGATATTTGCCTGGAGCCAGAATCGCCTGATGCTGCCGGCCTGGC
>CBDTVJ010000443.1:0-3994 GCA_965363655.1 uncultured Halieaceae bacterium
TGTACCCGAGGAGCTCTCCCGCATTATTATCGATTTCATCAAAGCAAATCCGGTCTAGTCATTTTTCATCGCTAATACATGATTGCTGCATGAAGAGGAAGTGAGCTTGGCCGCCTATTGGAGAACCGAAGAAAGTGACCACTAGCAAAGGATCGAGAACGGAACACACGACCAGCGCGGACCAGACCGACGCCGATCCGATCGTGCCGCTCACCCTCTATGGCCCGGGGCCCTCTTATTTCACCAGGAAGCTCGAATCCGTGATTCGCTTCATGGAGCTGCCTTACAAGCGCCTCAACCTACCCCCACCAGCATTGCAAGGTCCCACGGGGGTGTCGCAGGTGCCGGGGCTCTCGCTCGCGGATGGTCGCTGGCTCACCGACTCCACGCCAATCATCGCATGGCTACATGAACGCTACCCAAACTACGCCGTGATACCTAATGATCCGGTGGTCGGCTTTTTCAGTCGACTCGTAGAGGACTACGTGGACGAGTGGCTCTGGCGCCCGGCGATGCACTACCGCTGGGACTACGAAATGGGTTCCAAGCACATGAGCCATCTCCTCATCGACTTAGTTGGCCGCGATATAGCGTTAGCACTCCCAATGTTCATAAAACGATACTTTCTCATCAATCGTCAGCGAGCAGTATTCACCTACGGCGACGGCGTTTCCGCCGATACCTGGGATCATGTCGAAGGTATCTATCTCGGCACGCTCAAACACCTCACGGGGATTCTCGAGAAGCGTCCTTACCTGCTTGGAACCCGGCCAACTCTTGTCGACTTCAGCTTCTTCGGCCCATTTTTCGGGCATTTCTCGCAGGACCCTGTGAGCGCGACCATCCTGCGGGACACCGCGCCCGCCGTCTACGAATGGATCGGGCGCGTCTGGAATTCGCGAGCGAGTGTCACCCAGGGCGAAGTTCTCGATCACGTCCCGGACGATTGGGGGCCGATCCTGGACTCGATCGGTTCCGCCTACCTGCCCTACCTGTGCGCCAACGCAGAAGCGTGGAAGGCCGGCCAAACACACTTCGACGCCGATATCGAGGACGCGCCCTACCGCAATATTCGCACTGCACAATATCGCGTTTGGTGCTTGGAAGAATTGCGTCGCCACTTCACCGAACTCGCCGAGCCCGACCAGGACAAGGCCCGAGCCCTGCTCGAGGCGCACGGATGCTGGGAGCCGCTGTGGCGGATCTCAAACCCGTCTTCCGGGCAAAATTCCCAGGGCAAGGCGCCCTTTGGGGGCAGCGTGTCGCAGACCGGAATCCCTGCTGGTATCGACTCGGAGACCCAGCTGTACCTTAGACCTAAACCAGTTAAGACAACACGACTATTGACGGAGAACCTCATGGGAAACACAGCACTGATCACCGGTGCCTCGAGCGGTATCGGCACCGCATTCGCCAGACTACATGCGTCGAAATGCGGAGACCTCGTGCTCGTGGCGCGGCGAAAGGAGGCGCTCGAATCACTGAAGGCGGAACTCGAAAAGAAGTACCCTATAGCAGTGACGGTGATCGTTGCCGATCTAGCCGCACCGGGCGCCGCCCAAAAAGTATTCGCGGCGACAGAAGCAGCAGGCCTGCAGATCGACGTGCTGATCAACAACGCGGGCCTCGGTGGACACGGCAAGTTTCATGAGCGCGACCTCGCAAAAGATCAAGCTATGATGCAGGTCAACATGGCTGCGCTCGTCGAACTGACCCATCTCTTTCTCGCCGGGATGGTGAAGCGGAGGTCGGGAAAGATCCTGCATGTAGCATCCACCGCGGGTATGCTGCCCGGGCCGCTGCAGGCTGTCTACTTCGCCACGAAGTCTTTCGTCATATCGTTTTCACAGGCGATCGCCGAAGAACTCAAGGACACGGGCGTTACGTCTACGGCACTTTGCCCCGGCGCAGTCGACACAGGTTTCGCCAAAGCCAGCGACCTCGAGGGCACCGCACTGTTCCAGAAGCCTGGCGCATCACCAGAATCCGTAGCGAAGTGTGGCTATGAAGCCATTCTGAAAGGCGAGCTGGTCAAAATCAATGAGCCTTCGTTGAATTTTGCGTTGAACTGGCTCATACCACTGCTGCCGAGGAAGGCTGTGTTGAAGATGTCGAGAACGACGATGGAGAAGTCAAAGCCAGCGGGACGTGCGGCTCCCCACCGTTTACTGCGAACGCTCACCAAAGTGCATGTCTTCATGCACAGGCTGGTGGGCGGGCGGGCCTTCAACACCCTGTCGGGGCAGGACGTCTGCTTCGTCACCATGACCGGCGCTAAAAGCGGCCGCGAGATCACCGTACCGCTCATTCACGTGCCCAATGGCGACGGCGTATTGCTCGTTGCATCGCAGACAGGTAGGGACAAGAATCCGATGTGGTACAACAATATCGCCAAGAATCCGGACATCGAGGTACGCCATCGGCGCAACAACCTCAAATTGCGCGCTCGTGTTGCTAGCAATGACGAAAAGACACAACTGTGGCAGATATGCGACGACACCTATTCAGAATTTGCGGTCTACCGCAAACGCACCACTCGAGATATCCCCATTTTCATCTGTGAGAAATATTGATGATTCAAAAACGCTACTCAGCCGTAATTAGCGAACATTCACTTATAGGCAAACAACCAGAGGTACTTAAGCATGTTAAAACTACACTTCGCACCCAATTCACGCGCCGGACGAATTGTCTGGCTACTCGAAGAACTAGAACTTCCCTATGAACTGAATCGAATGGATTTTAATCCAAAAGACCTGAAGTCAAATGAACACCGAGCCCGACATCCACTAGGCCGTGTCCCCGTGCTCGATGATGGTGATGTTAGCATTTTTGAGTCCGGTGCCATTGTTGAGTATATACTCGAGCGCCATAAAAATGGTGGCCTGAAGCCGGCAGTTGAAGCTCCGGAGTTCCCGGATTATCTGCAGTGGTTTCACTACTGCGAAGGCATGATTATGCCACCCATCAACACTATAGTCGTTCAGACAATTCTGTTGCCACCAGAACGACAGGACAAAAACGTGCTAGCCCAGGCGCAGAAACTGCTGACAAGAGCGCTAGGCCCGGTAGAAGAAGCACTGAGTAGCAAGGAATACCTGATTGGCGACTTCTCCGCGGCAGATATCATGCTTGGGCATTCGGTATATATGAGCAATAAATGTGGCTGCGTTACCGATGAGATGAACAATATCAAGTCGTATATTGGTCGTATTGATCAGCGCCCGGCGTTTCAGAAAGCGATGACGAGCTAAGGATCGCCTCTAGAACCTCCTCAGGCTCTTCGCAGCATCGCGTCGCAGCCTGTGCCTTCCAGCACAGTATCCACACGCTGACGACCATAGTCGCTCAGCGCCTGATAGATCTCATTAGTCCAAAGCAGACACTTGGCCGCCTGATAGGGAATTAATGACCGCTCTGAAACTCATCAACAGGCCCTTGAAAGCTGGATCCGTTGGCAAAAAACAGAGCATCGGCAGGGCACGGAAGGTCAATGATGGTCAATTTAGAGGTAATCTCGGTACGTAACTCCCATCCCTCAGGCAGACCAAGATTGTTAATGTCCTCAGGAGCATTGATGCCCTGAAATAACGCCCCACCGTCGGGGGCTTTGGCGATTAAGTGCACGAAGTCCCTTCCGTCTGGCGCTCGGATAACACTAAGTTCACGTCCAGCCTCGTAAATGAGCGTATGGTGCTTATTTACTTTTAGCAGGAGCGGCCATCCTGTTTCACTGAGCGCCTCTGGACCATCTGGTGACGGGTTCCCAACGTTCATAAAGATGTGACCATCAATTTCACGTCGCTGCACAAGGCCGTCAGACTCTGCACCTGGAGTACGGCGAAAGCAATAGCCATCTGTTACTGCACTTGCAATACCAACTCTTCGCACACCCTCAGGAAGCACCAGGGCATCGTAGACTTCACGATACATGGGAACGACCGAATGCCAGCCTGTTCCTGTTGTGGTATCCATCAGCTCACCATAGAGCAAA
>CBDTVJ010000444.1:0-3986 GCA_965363655.1 uncultured Halieaceae bacterium
ATGTCGAGGCAGACATAGCCTTCAATACAATGAACAACAGCGCCTACTTAAAAGTGGACACAATCTACGAGAAGGCTTTGCAGCATGGCGCGAATTTTCAGGTACTAAAAAACCGTGGCAAAAATAGTTACAAGCAAGAAAAGTATGATGAATCTCTAGGCTATTTCAACCAGTCTATCAGCGCTTTCTCGGAAGACGGGGAAACGTACTATTGGCGCTGTTGGGCCTACCGCAAGCTGAAAAAGTTAGATAACGCACTGGCAGATTGCAAGAGGGCACTGTTACTCGATTCGAAGGATGAGGATACGCAGAAACTGCAAGAGTACCTGGCAGCAGATTTCCATAGGCTAGCACATCAGTCTTTAGAAGACCTGGACTACCGACGCGCAGTAGAACTGTATGGAAAGTCTCTCGACTTGGATGAAAAACGCGCCGAGGTCTTCTTCAATCGCGCATGGACGTTGACCAAGTTAGGCAAATATGACGCCGCGCTAGTGGACGTCAAGCAAGCGATTGAACTCAAGCCAAGCCATTACAAGTCTTATGTGTTGCTGGATCGCATCTTGATGCAGAGCAAGGATTGGCGCCAAATTATTCGCTATTGGAATAGCTATATGGCGATACAGCCAAATAACCCCGATGCTTATGTGGAGCGCAGTGGAACTTATCTACACTATGGCGATGCCGCTGCTTCGCTAAGAGACTTGAAGAAGGCCGGTGATCTAGGGCACGTTAAAGCACGGGAGCGGTATGAGGCGTTAGTGGCGCAGAGGAATAGCCCCGATTAGGTGATTCGTCCGGGACGGTTCTACTTTCTTTAGTCAGACAAAAATATGGTGCCCAGAGACAGAATGGACGGGGCCGCCCAGGCCGGCAGCCGCTGCTGTGCCGACACGGCGATTTTCAATCCCCCTAATCCCAAACGAATAAGACGAATTTTGTGAGATACTTTACATCATGGGCCGAGCGAATATTCTATGAACTCTGACGTACAGGCAGAACAACTAGTGCGGGAAAACATCGAGTGGATGTTACGACTCGCAGAGCAATTACTGCGCGATAGAAGTCTGGCAGAAGATGCCGTACAGGAAGCTTTTATCAACGCTTTTCAAGGTATGAAGGCGTTTGAAGGTCGCTCCAGCCTGAGGACATGGTTGCACCGAATCACCGTCAATGCCGCACTGGCTAAGCTGCGACAACTCAAAAGGTTCGGTGAACTCTCCCTGGACGAAACCCCACCTGAGTTTGACCACTTCGGCTGTAGAATCGAGTCGCCCTGGACACATTTGGCATCAACGCAGGAAATACTGGAAAGTGAAAGCCTGCGCGCGCTGGTGCGTGAAAAGATTGACGAACTGGAGGACCCGCTCCGAATTATTTTGCAGCTTCGAGACATCGAGGGCTATGATACCAACGAGGTTGCCGACCTGGTTGGCATATCCCAGAGCAATGTACGGGTTAGATTACATCGGGCCCGCAGAATGCTGAAATCTTTACTGGAGCCAATTCTTCGTGGGGAGGTTACCTAATGAGCACGGTCAAACGTAAAAGCCTGAAGAGCTGGATGAAGAGCATAATGTTCAGGAACATCCACGGCATGATGTCCTGCGGAGAGTTTGAAGACTTTATACAGCGATATATCGATGGGGAGTTGGATGCTGCCGCCCGCTCCACATTTGAGCGGCATATTCGGCTATGCCGAGAGTGTCGAGAATATCTTGCCGCCTACCAGAGAGCGGTTGAAGTGGGCTCTTCGGTCTTGCAGGATCGCAAAGAATCGGTTCCTGCCGATGTGCCAGAGGACCTCATACGGGCGATTCTGCACGCTCGCGGCGATAGCTAGAGCTGGCTGGCCCTGGTACGCCCAACTGATGGCGGCCGTATGTAGCTGCTTCGCCCTCAGCCCTCTTTCTGCGTCACCCGGTCGAGTTTCTGCGTAATTCCTTATACCGAAAATAAAAGTCTATACTTCTGTAACGTTTGGCCAAGTCCATGCATCTAACGCAGTCTAATGGCATCGTTGGGATTCACATCATTACCTTGCCCACATTCGTAACAGGGAGTTAGTAGATTGGATTTGGAGGTTTACTGTGACGTATAGCAACCTGGATGACCTGAAATGGATCACTGGGGCATTGGGTCTACTCGGCGCCATTGTTACCGGTGCCGGCGAGTTTTTACTCCACTTCGACCCGCAGGCACGTTTCACTGATGGCTTGGCGTTTTTTGAGGGTATAAGCGAAGGCCGTAGCAACTGGGGACACTTCCTGGGCGTGGCCGGGCCACCACTCTACGCCGTGGGTGCATTTCACATTTTTCTAATGCTGAAGTCCGCCAATGCACGCTGGGCTTTCATTTTATTTGCGGTAATGGCTTATGGGTGCGCACTGGGCGGCGTTTGGATGGGTTCGCGGGCATCAATCAGCGCTATTGTAAACGCGCCCCAATATGCCGAGCTTGGGAATTTGGTGGCCCTGTACGATTTGCGCTATGAAACACTGCTCAACGTGACTCGGGTCGCGATACTAGTGGTCTCCATAATTTATATCTGGCTGGTGGCAACTGGTCGCAGCTCTTACCCCCGGTGGATGGCTCTCCTTAATCCCATACTGTTACTGCTTTTTAGTTTTGTGGTCTGGTTAATCCTGCCCGTTGTTGGCAAGTATATGATGCCAATAGCGCTCAACATTGCGTTCTCCATTTTCTTTCTTCTGTCGCTTTACTTCGTGCGGCGGGAACAATTCAATAATCCTGAGGCAGAGGCAACATAGTATGGGAAAAATTATTAAGCGACTGGGGATCGGCGTGCTGATGTTGATCGCTGCCATGATGGTGATGCTTAAAATGGACAGTAATATTGATTACGATGTTTCGACAGAGGATATTGATATCCCAACATTTACAGCAACTGATGTCCCCTATGACCAAAGTCACGATAACAGCACTACCTTGCCGTTTGCAGCAAGCGGTGTCATCGACATTGACGGCGATGGCACCGAAGAATTGTTTCTGGGCGGAAGCCGCAGCCAGGCCGATGGTTTGTTCAGATATGTTGATGGGCAGTTTATTGAGATAGAAAACAGCGGGATTAGCAAAAACCAGGGGGAGGCCAGCCACGGTGCCACAGTTCTGGATACTGATAACGACGGAGATGATGATCTTCTGGTGGCGCGAACTGACGGCATATGGCTGCACACCAATGACGGCGGCGTTTTTAGTACCACAAGACTGGCCGTAGAAATGCCCGAGGACACGACGGCCTTAAGTGTCGGAGTGTCTGATCTCAATCGCGATGGGCATTTTGATATGTTTGTGGCGGGCTATATCAAAAAGGAATTAGTGCAAGGCCAAAATATTTTTAATCTGCCCAACTATGGTGGATCGAGCCAACTGTTCATCAACAATGGTGATAATTCATTTCGCAATGAAACAGAAAAAAGCGGCCTAAGCTACCAGCACAATACGTTTATGGGCATCTTCCTGGATGTTGACGAGGATGGCGCGGAAGATTTGGTGGTAGTACACGACACCGGGCAAGTTCGCACCTGGCGCAATAATGGAGATATGACGTTTACTAACATGCCCAACCCCAACAGTGACTTTAATAGCTATCCTATGGGTATAGCCGTCGGCGATTATAACAACGATGGTAAAGTCGACTTCTTTTTCTCTAATGTCGGATCCACCCCACCAAACTTCATGATTCGTGGCGATACCACCGATGACCAGGAGACAGATTGGAAGTGGCTGCTATTTAGAAACGAAGGTGGCTTCAAGTTCTCCAGTCAGGCTGAGAATGCCAGGCTAGCCGACTACGAGTTTAGCTGGGGCGCGGCATTTGAAGACTTGAACCTGGATGGTCGGGAAGATTTGATTGTGTCTGAAAACTACGTCGGACTTCCGCCGCACAAAATCCCGTTCTTACGCGGGCCGGGACGCTTAATGATTCAAAACACCAATGGCGAGTTTGCCGCTGTCGGTGCCCA
>CBDTVJ010000445.1:0-3984 GCA_965363655.1 uncultured Halieaceae bacterium
ACGACGGTGCGTAACAAGTTACGCACCCTACGGTAAGCGGTTTCGGATGTATCTGAAGGGTGGGTAACTTGTTACCCACCAAGCGGTTTTATTCGCGGTCACGGTCAACCTGGGCCGTTTTGACATGAATAACAGGGTTTGGCTGCGTTTTTTAGCAGGTCGGGAGTGTCGATTTATTCCGGAATGTTCACCAGGACATCGCCCAAGCAAAACTGGATAAGCTACAATAGCTAACGCAGGACCGGGCCAATACTTTGCCAATACTTTTACTTTGCCAATACTTTCGAATCGCTAATTGAGGCCGTCAAGGATTGTTCACTCGGCTCGATAAGTCATGCTCCCTATGCTGTGGGGGAGCGAGTACCGCAGGAATATGTAGAATTATGGGAATCCGCCACCATGAAACAACCCATGACCTCAACACCCGGTAAATCAGCTCTGATACCGGCTGCTGGCCTTGGTGCCCGCCTGGGCCTGGGCCCTAAATGTTTGCTGCGCATCGGGCAGCGGTCTCTTGTTGAAATCCTGGTCACGACCCTTCAACCCCTGGTTGATGAAATAATTGTAGCGGTACCTGGTGGATACGAGCATGAAATAACAGCCACCTTAGGGGATAGGGCTGTGATTGTGCCCGGGGGTGATTCCCGTCAGGATAGTATCGATAATCTCTTTTACGCCAGTTCAGGGGAGGTCGTGCTGATCCAGGATGTTGCCCGACCCTTCGCATCGAGAAAGTTGTGCTCCGCAGTGCTGGAGGCTGCAGCGGAGCATGGTGCGGCAGGTGCTTTTCTGGATCCGACTGTTCCAGTGGGTCTACTCGAAAACGGTGCTGTGGCGAGCTATCAGTCAAAACACCAGGCAGGAATCTTTCAGGCACCTCAGGCCTTTTCACGTGACGTACTTATGACCGCGCGGCAACGGACAGCCGGTCAACAGTTTCAATCGACCGCCCAAATGGTAATTGATGCCGGTTTCGCGCTACAGGCGATTCCAGGCGAACCCGAAAATATAAAAATAACCACTCATTTCGACTGGTTAATAGTGCAAAAAGTCATCGCCCCAAGATTAGGAATTGAAAAATAGAATGAGCTCAGAGAACTTGCAGTATGACGACAGTGATTTGTTTCTCTTCCACGACAATCAGGCTGCCATCGACTACGTTCTAGCCACATATGTCATCACCACGCCTGTGGATGGTGAGCGGGCTGCCCTGGGTCTGGCGCGGGAACAAAGCATTTGCGCCACCAATTTGAACGGAGTGGAAATGCCCGAGGACATCGGCGACTACTGTGCCAAGGTGGTGGAAGTCGAGGCATTGACTGGATCGCCCGGAGAAATAGCCTCGCTGTACTTTCTCCAGACGCCTGTTTACGGCTCAGAATCCCCGGCAGGAGAGTTACGGCGTTTCAAAATTGTCATCGCTTATCCGCTGCAGTTGTTTGGCACCAGCCTGACCAGATTGTGGAACTCTGTTTTTGGTGAAACGCACCGGCTGGGATTTTTGAGTGCTGCGGCACTGATAGACCTTCAACTACCTCCGTCGTTGGCAGCAGCATATAAGGGGCCAAAATTTGGTGTAGCCGGAATACGAGAAAAACTCGGCTTTTGGGGGCGTCCCTTATTCTGCAGATCAATGCGGCCCGCATCCTGCTTTAATACAGATACAATGTTGCAGCTTAACGAGTCAGTGCTGTCTGGAGGATTTGATGTCATCAAGGATGATGAGTTGACCTATGATTGCCAGCGGTCGCCGTTCCCGGATCGTGTGCAACGCATGGTTGATATGAAACGCCGGGTTGAGGATAAAACCGGTGAACGAAAACTCTATTTCGCCAATATCATTGATGATATTTCCACTTCCCTGGCCATGGCGGAACAGGCTGCAAAACTTGGCGCCGATGGGGTGCTGCTTAGTACCAGTGCCCAGGGACTATCCTTTATCGGTGAAATTTCGAACAGAACAGACCTGATCATACTGTCACACAACAGTTGTGGTGACGCCATCACCCGCGCAGGCCCCTGGGGAGCCAGCGATGCCGTCATGGCAAGATTACAACGTGCCGCCGGTGCTGATCTTGTGGTCTCTCCTGGTCCATTTGCAACACCCTACCAGGATTTTGCAAAGGCGCAGGCATTTTTAGAGTCTTGCCGCGACGGACTGGGCTCGTGTGCGCCGATATTGCCGATACTCCAGGGAGGAAAGCAGCCTGCGGAACTCGCACAGTACACTGCAGACGTTGGATCGACCGACTATATGATCATTGCGGCTACTTGGCTGGACAATCATCCAGAAGGTATAGAAGCGGGTGCACGCGCATTTCGTGACGCCTGGGATAAGGTGGATCTGGATAGAGACAAAGTGTGAATAGCCCAACCACTGAGCAGAAAAACTGGCTGAACAGCATGAACACGGGCGCGCACAGCTTTCAACAGGGTCATTTTAATGATGCTGCGAATGCATTTAGCGAGGCAACGAGAATACTTCCAGGACAAGTTGAAAGCTGGATCAATCTCGGTGCCGCACAACTTGAAGCCAGGCGCTTTGATGCTTCCGCCACCGCCCTGCAAAGGGCTATTTCAATTAGCCCCAAACTCATGACATCGCACATGATGTTTGGAGATGCCATGCGTTTTTTAGGCCTGAGTGCTCAGTCACTGGAAAGCTATCGAACGGCGGTTTCGCTGCAAAGAACCCCAATGGGACTTAATAAGCTGGCCTGTGCTTTGCGCGCCAAACGAGAGGTGAATGAGGCAGAAGAACTCCTTCGGGAAGCAATTCAATTGGATTCCAACTTCACGCTGGCGAAAGTCAACCTTGCTACGCTGCATATTGAAATGTCTCAATTCGAGGAGGCCCAAGCACAGCTGAACGCACTAGCGAAACGGACGCTTCCTCCCGCCGAGCGCGAAGAAGTAGAGAACTCACATATAACCTTGTTGGAATATTTTCGCCTGAAAGAGCCGCTTGATGTCCTGGGCAAAGAAAATAATCCTGCGCCCCTGGAAGTAGCATTAGCTGATACGCCCCTTGGTAATGGGACTGTGGATGAAGATGCCATCAAACCGATCCAGTCCTATATTAAAGCTGCAAATGACCACTCTGCGTATTCCTCTCCAGTGATTACAGACTTGCCCATGGAATGGCCTTTCATTGAGGCAATGTTCATGGTCCCGATGGTCAATACGGTCAGTGAATACCTTGAAATTAGAATAAAAAAGGGAGAGGAAGAGAAGGCAACCGGAGCCCTGTTGGAATCGGTCAACATGGAGGCCGCAATTCAGGAAGCACGCAAGACCCGACAGGATCTTCACGACCCCATTAAAGCTGAACTGCACATGCGTCACTGGCATGCGCTGGCTTGCAGGGAGGTACCGGGATTTTCCCCAGGTCATTTCAAGTATACCCAAAATCGAACGGGCACAAATTCGGTACTGAAACGTGTGGAGCCAGCATTGGCCAGTTCAACTTTCAGGTATTTCATCAGTGACATTTACACTGATCTGGAGCCAGGACTTATCCGTGCTGCAATCGTATGGATGACAGTGTGTAATCTACACCCCTTTGCTGATGGTAATGGTCGGGTCGCCATGAATTGGCTAAACAGGGAACTGGAGTGGGCGGGGCTAATGCCGACTCTTTTTTCCAGTGAACTGGGACTCAAGGGAGAGCTCGGTAAAGCCATGAAGGTGGTGCGTACGAATGACGGTGATCTTTCCCCGGTCCTCACAGTAATAAGCAAAGCCCAGAACTATGCTGTCGCGTTTTGCAATGAACTTGCCAATAGCTGACCCCATACTGACCGAAGTGTCATTCGCGTAGTTGTAGACTAGTCCTGCATTTGTGATGAAGTTGAACTGTCTACTCGTATTTAAAATTCTTATATGGAGGTAAGAAAAAACTGAGACAGCCACGAATGGCACTAAGTTAAGGGTGTCCTGACGTTCGCTGACTTTCGACGGTGCGTAACAAGTTACGCACCCTAC
>CBDTVJ010000446.1:0-3974 GCA_965363655.1 uncultured Halieaceae bacterium
CGAGTTCACCACCCAGAGCGGCATCGGCAAAGGTGATGGGTACCTCACAATAGAGGTTCTTGCCATCGCGTTCAAAAATCGCGTGCTGCTTGACTGACATCTGCACAAACAGGTCACCGGGAGGCCCACCTTCCGGCCCCGCCTCGCCTTCGCCCGACAGGCGAATACGGTCACCCGTATCGACGCCGGGGGGAACCTTCACTGACAGTGTCTTGGTCTTCTCGACGCGACCCTGTCCGTGGCAGCTGCCACAGGGATCATCGATAGTCTTGCCGCGCCCGCGACAGTTGGGGCAGGTTTGCTGCACCTGGAAGAAACCCTGCTGCATGCGGACCTGGCCCACACCACCACAGGTGCCACAGGTAACAGGGGAGCTGCCTTTCCTGGCACCTGAACCATCACAGGTATCACAGGCGCTCAAACTGGGCACACGGATTTCAACCGTGGTGCCCTTGACGGCATCCTCCAGGGAAATATCCAGGGTATAGCGCAGGTCGGAGCCACGCTGCGGCCCACCGTGACCACGGCCACCACCGCCACCACCACCGAAAATATCGCCGAATACGTCACCAAAAATATCGCTGAAATTGCCACCGCCCGCGCCGCCACCCATATTGGGGTCTACACCCGCGTGACCGTACTGGTCGTAGGCGGCCCGCTTCTGGGGGTCCATGAGGACATCGTAGGCCTCGGTCGCTTCCTTGAATTTTTCGTCAGCATCCGGATCATCTGGATTGCGGTCCGGGTGATATTTCATTGCCACCCGGCGGTAAGCCTTTTTGACTTCCTTTTCATCGGTACCTTTGTCGACACCGAGAATCTCGTAATAATCGCGTTTTGACATAAACTCTTACGGCTCTTTTGCAGCTCTTCCTGAAATGACTACGCGGGCACTAGTGGCCCGCGTCGTTTTAATCATGTAGCAGGGCGGCTCGTAAGCCGCCCTGTTGGCGAAGGGCGCCAGAACTTACTTTTTGTCGTCCTTCACTTCCTCGAACTCCGCATCCACCGCGTCGTCCGCCGGTTGTGCCTGCTCGGCTCCCGCGCCCTCTTCTGTGGTCGCCGCCTCACCTTCTGCCGCCTGCGCCGCATACATCTTCTGCGCCACAGGACCCGTCGCCTCGGTCAGCTTGGTAGCCGCCGCATCGATGGCTTCCTTGTCATCCGCCTTCAGCGCGTCCTCTGCTTCAGAAATGGCCGCTTCAATCGCCGCTTTCTCTTCGTCAGTGGCGTGCTCAGCGGCTTCTTCGATGGTTTTCCTGGCAGCGTGCACCAGACCGTCGCAAGTATTGCGAGATGCAACCAGTTCTTCGAACTTGGCATCCGTTTCGGCATTCGCCTCGGCATCAGCCACCATTTGTTCGATATCCTCGTCGCTCAAACCGCCGGAAGCAGTAATGCGAATCGACTGTTCCTTGCCGGTAGCCTTATCCTTGGCCGACACATTCAGGATGCCGTTGGCGTCCAGGTCAAAGGTCACCTCAATCTGCGGCATGCCGCGGGGCGAGGGAGGAATATCCGCCAGGTCAAAGCGACCCAGGGACTTGTTACCTGTAGACTGCTTGCGCTCACCCTGCACCACGTGAATGGTAACCGCTGTCTGGTTATCGTCCGCAGTAGAGAAGATTTGCGATTTCTTGGTAGGAATCGTGGTGTTCTTCTCAATCAGCGGCGTGGCGACACCACCCATGGTTTCAATACCCAGGGTCAGTGGCGTCACATCCAGCAGCAATACATCTTTCACATCGCCTGCCAGCACCGCGCCCTGGATAGAGGCACCCACGGCGACCGCTTCGTCCGGGTTAACATCCTTACGCGGCTCTTTACCGAAGTAATCCGCCACTATGCTCTGCACCATTGGCATACGGGTCTGGCCGCCGACGAGAATCACATCGTCGATTTCACTGGGGCTCAGGCCGGCATCCTTCAGGGCCACTTTTACCGGCTCCATGGAGCGTTTTACCAGTTCCTCAACCAGTGATTCCAGCTTGGCGCGGCTCAACTTGACCACCAGGTGCTTGGGACCGGAGGCATCTGCCGTGATATAGGGCAGATTCACTTCCGTCTGCTGCGCGCTGGACAACTCGATCTTGGCTTTCTCGGCAGCTTCCTTGAGGCGCTGCAGAGCCAGCGGATCATTGTGCAGATCAATGCCACTCTCTTTCTTGAACTCAGCCGCCAGGTATTCGATCAGGCGCATGTCAAAGTCTTCACCACCGAGGAATGTGTCACCGTTGGTGGAAAGCACCTCAAACTGGTGTTCGCCGTCGACTTCGGCAATCTCGATGATGGAGATATCGAAAGTACCGCCACCCAGGTCATAAACTGCAATGGTGTGGTCGCCCTTGGCCTTGTCCATACCATAGGCCAGCGCAGCCGCAGTCGGCTCATTGATGATGCGCTTTACTTCGAGGCCGGCAATCTTGCCCGCATCCTTGGTAGCCTGGCGCTGGGAATCGTTGAAGTAGGCTGGTACGGTGATTACAGCTTCGGTCACCGGCTCGCCCAGGTATTCTTCAGCGGTCTTTTTCATCTTGCGCAGAACTTCAGCAGACACCTGTGGCGGCGCCATCTTCTCGTCCTTGACCTGCACCCAGGCATCGCCATTGTCCGCTGCGATGATTTTGTAAGGCACCATCTTGATGTCTTTCTGCACCACGTCGTCCTTGAACTTACGGCCAATCAGGCGCTTTACGGCATACAGTGTGTTTTGCGGATTGGTCACGGACTGGCGCTTGGCACTCTGGCCGACCAGGATTTCACCTTCGTCCGTGTAGCCCACGATTGAGGGCGTAGTACGATCGCCTTCAACATTCTCGATAACCTTGGGTTTGCCGCCTTCCATTACGGATACGCAGGAGTTGGTTGTTCCCAGGTCGATTCCAATTATCTTACCCATTGTCTATCTCCAGTCTATGGGGCGGGCATTGCCCACCATTTTCAATTACGTTGTTCTCTATATGGGTCCTGAAGCACTGCTTTCAAGACCAAAAAAGGGGATTTTGCGGGTTCTAGCCGCCGCTTTTGCTGACCATCACCATGGCCGGACGCACCAGGCGACCGTTGAGTGTGTAGCCTTTTTGCATCACTGCGATCACCGTATTGGGCTCCACATCGTTGTTTTCGACCATACTCATGGCCTGATGCACATTGGGATCGAAGGGCTCGCCCTGTGGATCGACCACTTCGACATGAAATTTGGCCAGCGCATCCAGGAAGCTTTTGAGGGTCAGTTCCACGCCCTCGGCGATGGGTTTTACCACCTCTTCATCGCCAGACGCGGCTTCCAGGGCCCTTTCCAGGTTATCCACCACCGGCAGCAACTCACCGGTAAAACGCTCCAGGGCGAATTTGCGGGCTTTTTCCACGTCCTGTTCCGCTCGCCTGATCACATTCTGGGCATCGGCCTGGGCGCGCAATGCCGCATCCTGGGCAGAAACCAGCTCTTCCTCCAGCTGGACAATCCGCTCTTGGGGGGTCAACTCGCGAGGGCTTTCGTCCGCTCCCTGCTGTCCGGCCTCGGTCTCAGCAGCCCCTGCGGCCTGCGGATCCAACGGCTCTTGCTGCTCACCATTCTCGGGGGTTGTCTGGTCTTTTTGGGCCACGCTTGCACTCCATTCAATAGCATTCGTTGATCTTCAACCCAGGGGCAGCCTGATACGGTGCATTCACTGGGTCTGCAGCGGATATGGGGCCAGCAGGGGCTATTTCAAGGCTTGGTGAGGAAGAATTTACAGTAGAGTGAAACCCGCGCCGTGACTGGCGCGGGACAGAGAACCGGGGCTTAGCCGGAGAGCGCGGAACTCAACATCCGGGCGGTAACATCAACTATGGGAATAACCCGTTCATAGGCCATCCGTGTGGGGCCAATTACCCCCAGCACCCCCAGGGTCCGTACGCCATCGGAATAGGGGGCGGTTACCACACTGTAGTCACCGAATACCTCGTACCCAGCCTCCTCTCCGATGAAAATC
>CBDTVJ010000447.1:0-3973 GCA_965363655.1 uncultured Halieaceae bacterium
ATAAAACAGCCCTCGATTTCAGCTAATCAGGAGGCCGCTTTGTGCCATTAGCGGTCGTAACACCAGAGAGATTATCTGCGCGAAGTTTGAGGTGACTTGGGGTCACTATCGCCTATGAAAAAACATTCGCACGAAAGAATATCAGCGGCTTTGGGATCAAAAAATAAGGTGCAACTGCTCCCTGATGCTTTGACGGCGCATGGAAAGGTATGGCCCACGTGGCACGACCTAAATGAGCGACCTGTCCCTACCAAAAACTCAATCCATGAATCAATTTCCACTATTGGGACAGTTCTGGCTCAACATATGAGGGGTACTGGATCAGCTTGGACATAACATAGCCTGCGGAAAACAATCGAACACTATTGACTAGTCGCCCGAGCAAGCCGTTAGGAGTAGTGGTTCTTCTCCTGAAGCAGATAGCAACCCGGCCGGCCGGTCAGGCACAGAGATTTCTGGGTGCCCATGCGGCCGTCTACAATCTGTTCGATCTCGGTCGTCATCTAGTCAGGGCTGAACACTATAGAAATCTCAGGGAAACTCGCGCGGAGTATTTGAGGGGTGATGTAGTCGATTCAATGCCCTGAGCCTGGAGGCGCCTACCAGGGCTTAGTTGGCTCTCTCGGTATAACTCTGTGTTGGGTATCCCGCCTGAGTCTGGCTCGCGGCGGAGCCGGCGATGGTGCCACCGGTGGCCAGAATGACGATATTGGGTTTGTCTGTAGCGTGGACCTGCCCGGCCAGCATAACAACCAGCAGTGCCGGATGACGCTTTTTTTCATAACGATCTCCTGTACATCGGTACGAAGGTAATAAACGGCGCTAGGCAGGTGATTGGTCGTGGGTGCTTGTTCACATCAATCATTACCGATCGGCTGAACGTCGCTCCGGGTGTGATTCATGGCGGTCAGCAAGTGCACTGATCTCATCGCGAAAACGCGTGTAATCCTTGGAGTCAGCCGGGCTGTAATTCCAGTTTTTGTAGAGGCTGGTTAACTGCGTGAAGAAATCACGGGCAGCGTCCCGATCTTCAAAACCGTAATTGGTATCGATGAGTTGCTTGAGAAATCCAAAACTCTCTACCTGACGCTCCCGGGACATGGTCGCGTCTACGGCGTCAAAGGCGTCCTGCTGCAAATACACCATATCCAGTAATACGGACTTCTGCCATTTGACGTAATCTTCCATCGAGATGCCCTCCTCGCCCGTGACCTGCATCATGCGGTATATGCCGTCGCCCTCGACCAGTAGTTGCTGCAGCGCCTTGACGTTTTCGACCCAATCACTTCCCAGGTTGTCGTTGAACCAGTCGGCCAACTGGTCCAGGTAGCGAGACCAGGAAATCAATGGGTCGATAGCCGGGTAAAAACGCCGATAGGCGCGCTCCGATGACAAACCCAGGAAGGTCTTGACGGTGGACAGGGTCGCCTGGGTGACTGGCTCTTCAAAGTTACCCCCTGCCGGGGACACGGTGCCGATCAGGGTGACGCTGCCCTCTTCCCCGTCAGCTGTGCGCAGCAAGCCCGCCCGCTCATAGACGTTGCGAATTGAGGAATCCAGGTAAGCTGGAAAAGCCTCTTCTCCGGGAATTTCCTCCATGCGGCCCGAGGTTTCGCGCATGGCCTGTGCCCAACGCGAAGTCGAATCGGCAATGCATAGTACGTGGTAGCCCATTTGTCGGTAGTACTCCGCCATGGTCAGCCCGGTGTATATCGAGGATTCGCGCGCGGCAACCGGCATGGAGGAGGTATTACAAACGATAATGGTGCGATCCATCAGCGATCCACCGGTGCGGGGGTCGTCGGTTTCGGGGTATTCCTTGATCGTCTCTACCACCTCCCCGGCTCGTTCACCACAGGCGATAATAATCACTATATCGATGGTTGAATGGCGGGCAATACAACTTTGCAATACGGTCTTGCCTGCACCGAACGGGCCGGGAATACAACCGGTACCGCCGCGGGCGATAGGTAAAAACGTGTCGATAATCCTTTGGGTCGTGGTAATCGGTTCCGTCGGGTAGAGGCGCTCGACAATGCGCCGTTGCAGCATACCCTGCGGAATGGGTTGGCGCACGGCCCAGCGTTGCATCATATTCAGCTCGCGCACCTCACCATTGGCACGCTGCACCCGGGCTACAGGCTCTGCTACGGTAAAACTGCCGCCGCGAATCCAGGTTAGTTCAACCGGCTCGGGCTCCTCAAAGGGCACCATTATTTTGTGGGAAAAGAGGCCCTCAGTAACAGCACCCAGCGTCTGGCCGGCGACGAGTTTCGTGCCGATGGTGGCACTGGGTTCAAATTTCCACTTTTTCTCCTGGTCAATGGCATCCACTTCCACACCACGCGGCAGAAAGGTGCCATGAGATGCGGCCAGCGCCGTGAGCGGCATCTGTAAGCCGTCGAAGACCTGCCCCAACATGCCTGGCCCAAGCACTACAGAAAGCATTTCCCCCGTTAGCTCTACCAGGTCACCGACCTTGACTCCGTTGGTTTCCTCAAAGACCTGCATGTCCGCACTGTCACCCTGGATACGCAGGACCTCGGCCTTCAGGCGCTCCTCACCTACCAGGATATAGCCCACCTCATTCTTCATCACGGGGACCTGGCTAACATCAATGGTAACCAGGCCCTCTTGGACACCCAGTACCGGGGCCGTTTGGCGCTTCTTGTCAGGCGAAGAGCTGTTGTTGCTCACGAGTTACCTCCGTTACCAATTCTTGAAAGCGTGCCGTTGCCTTGTCGGCGTCGTAGGACAGCCACCGCTGCAGAATATCCCAGCGAAAGACAAAGCCAATAACCGGCTCGAAGCCGAAGGGGCTGCGCTCGGCAATACGACCCAGGCGAGTCCACACCGCATCCATGAGCAGTCGTTCCAACTGCACGGCAGCGCCAGCGTCCAATAACTGAGAGGCTTCACCAATCCACGGCAGTAAATGAGACAATCCCACGTCGTTGCGATCCCAGCTATCTGTCATCAGGCGCAGCCAGGGGCCCACGCCCCACACTTCGTCCTTGTCGGGTATGGGAAGACCCAGCTTGCGTCGCCGCAACACGACCAGCGCCGTGCGCTGAGCCATGCGATATTCCACGAACTCACGCAGACAGGGGTTGTGAATTTGTGGCAGGGCCCACTTATATTTCCGGGCCACCTGTTCGCTGGTACGCGTGACGGGTTGCCGCTGCCATTCCACCAGGTGCTCCGCCAGGCGCAGCTGCTGAGCATCCTCTGGTGTCAGCATAGACAGGCGCTCATCGAGTTGCTTGCGGCTCAGGGGTAACCATTCTGCCGATTCGAAGTGCCTCAGTCGCGGCAAGCTCGCCACCAGCGTGTAATACGTAGACTGCGCCACCTTATTCGGAACCGCCCAGTATGGCACGGTAGCGTGGCAGCAAATGCTTGAGCAGCATGGAGGACACGGCTTCGCTGGTAAGATCTATCTCCAGGTCCTCACCAACCACCCGTACACGCACCCCACCAGCTACCTCGCTGGTAGGAATAATCTCTATGCCTTCGCGCAGCATATTGCCGGACATGCCAAGTACGCTCTCACGTATTGTTGTGTCAAGCTCCTCATTGTCATCCTCTCGTCCGGCCAGTAAATCTGACACCAGTATCTCAAGCTCCTGGTCCCTGGGGTACTGGTCGGCCGCCTGGCCTGCGAGCACCAGCAACATGGCACGCACAAAACTGCCGTCGTATGTTACTGGCGCCATCAGACGTTTGACATGAGCCTCGAACGCCGCCAGCACGCCCGCTTCTAACTGCAGCCGTGTGTCGCGGGCGGCCATTTTCAGCGCTTCCAGGGCCGCGCTTTTGAAGGACTCGATCTCGGCAGAGGATTTTTTCTGGGTATCTTCGGCTTCTGAGTTGGCTTGTGCCAGTATGCCTGCAGCCTCACGCCGCGCTTCTGCGATTATTTCCTCTGCCTTGTTTTGCCCCGCATGAACCCCGTCGTCGCGAATACGCGAGA
>CBDTVJ010000448.1:0-3963 GCA_965363655.1 uncultured Halieaceae bacterium
ATACGATGCGGGACTCCGCGCTGATGCAATAAGGCACTCAGGGGAAGCAGGTCTTCCTGGATATCGACCCTAAGAGCTGTATGTTGATCTCCCATCAATTGACCAGGGCATTGCTCCAGCGCAGCTTGTCCCTGCAACTGGCGTAAAAGCTATGGCCTACGGGGTGCAGCAGGGTCAGGGTATGAGGATTCTTGCTAATAAACACCGAGTCACCTGGTTTGGCGGTCATATTCTCCTGGCCGTCACAGGTCACCGGCGGATGGATGCGGTTGCGCGCCAGGATATCGATTCGAATTTCAGAGTCCCCGTCCACCACGATAGGCCTGCTGCTGAGGGCATGGGCGAACATGGGCACCAATACCATGGCATCCAGTGTCGGGTGCATGATAGGACCGCCACCGGACAGCGAATAGGCGGTTGAACCAGTTGGAGTTGAGACGATAAGGCCGTCCGCCCGCTGCCGGTACACGAAGGTATCGTTGATATACAACTCAAGTTCAATCATCCGGGCGGAGCTGCCTGAATTGACTACCACATCATTGAGTGCATCACTGCTACCGATCACTTTGCTGTCCCGGCGCACCTCGGCATGGAGCAGGAAACGACTCTCACTTTCAAACTGACCTGCCAGCACGGCGGGAATTTCAGAGGCCATTTCATCCGGCGTAATGTCCGTAAGAAAGCCCAGTCGGCCGCGATTGATGCCCAGCACCGGGGTGTCATACTTGGACAGTGTCCTGGCCGCGCTGAGCAGGCTGCCGTCGCCACCGACCACAATCACCAGATCTACCTCCTGGCCAATCTGGTCACAACTTGCCACTCGCAAAGCGTGCTTTGGCAGCACCTTCCCCAGGCGATCCTCCAGCACCACCTCCAGGCCATGACTCTGCAGCAGATCCAGCAACAGGCGCAGCACCTCAGACAGGCCATTGCGCTGATTGCGCCCCACCAAACCTATTTTTTTGAAAGATGCCTGCATCTCGCCTGCTTCGCTGCCTTGAAGGACTGCTATTATACCCCGAACGAGCAAAGTGTAGCGCAGTGATCATCATTTATCCTTTCCAGACACAAGAAGTTCGAGACCTGGCCTGGGCCTGCTTCTCGCCGCCACTGGTATACATGGGGCAACTGGCCAATCAGGGCTCGGGCATCACAGATTGCACCTTTGAGCTGACACCGCAGCGCCGGGCATGGCTGGAGGCATTGGACCGCGACGCCTCGACACTGCTGGCACAGCTCGCACAGAGGCCCAGCCATCGCCTGGGTATCTACTTTGAACAGTTATGGCAGTTCTTCCTGCGGCAGGATCCAGAGGTGCAACTGGTGGCCAGCAACCTGCCTGTCCACGACCAGGGCCGCACCCTCGGGGAGTTCGACTGCATTTACTTCTGTCAGCGGCGACAACGTCATGTCCACCTGGAGCTGGCCGTCAAATACTTCCTCGGCTGGGGCGACAACGGCCCTGGTGAGGGTGACAGCGCGGGGCGAGATTGGCTGGGGCCAGATACCAGGGACCGCCTCGACAAGAAAATTGATCATATTTTGCACAGGCAGATTCTACTGAGCGATAATCCCGTTGCCGGGCAGCGCCTGAGTGAGCTTGGCATTGAGCGGCCGCTAAAAGAAATTGCGCTCAAGGGCCAATTGTTCCAACCCCACGAAGCCGCGTTGAAGCCACCCCGGGGCTATAACAATAACCATATCTTCAGGGATTGGCTGCACTGTGACCGGCTGGCGGCTTACCTGGCCGCCACAGGCTCTACGAGGTTTGAGATATTGCCGAAAATGAGGTGGCTCAGTAACGCCCAAAGCGGCGGCACTTCCAGGACTTATACCAGCGAACAATTAGTCAGTGAACTGACACAATATTTTGTGCTCGACGACTATCCATTACTCATTGCTGCGTTTGACCAAACTGGGCAGGAATCCAACCGGTTTTTTGTCACCGACCGGGACTGGCCCCATCGAGACGCGAGCGCTGCCGGAAAATAGAACTACCGCTGAGAACAGGCCTAGCGAAAATAGGCGGGAGTTTCAGCCACCAGATACAGAAAGACCGCGTAGGCGGCTACATTCTGCTTGAGTGCATCAGGTGCGATTTTATCCAGCGTGTCGTCCGCCGTATGGTGCAGGTCAAAATAATCTATACCATCCTGCTTCAGGCCGACCACCGGAACACCCGCCTCCTTCAGGTAGCGGACATCCGGGCCACCGCCAGCGTTGTTCTGGCCGGGCGCGATGCCCAGCTTCTCCAGCACTGTCCCTATAGCTGCCATCGATCCCAGGGCACCCTCCCCCACGCCCGTGTCGAAACGCCAGATATCACCTGCGCCAAAGTCAGACTCAGTGGCGATAATGTGAACCGGCAATTCCTGCACATGCTGCTGCGCGTAGGCCTTGGCCCCCACGATCCCAACTTCCTCGGAGCCAAACAACACTACCCGGATGGTGCGCCGCGGCGCCCGGGGTAAATGATCGATAAGCAATTTGACCGCGCCCACGACAATCCCTACACCCGCTCCATCATCTACGGCACCGGTACCCAGATCCCAGGAATCAAGGTGGGCAGCTACCAATACGATTTCCCGGGGCGCTTCCCGGCCGATGATCTCCGCGATGACATTACCGGAGGGCGCCGGTGGCAACAGCTCAGGCGTCAGTACCATTTTCACCGTGACAGGCTGCCCATAAGCAAGTGCGCGCCGCAGTTGATCCGCATCGGGTGCGGCAAGCGCGGCGGTCGGCACACCGGCATCGGACTCATAGTCGATACTTCTCATTTGCCCGGTGTGGGCAAACCTGTGGCTACTGGTTCCCACTGAGCGTATCAATGCCGCCACCGCGCCGAGGCGCCGGGCGACCAGCGCTGTCGCGCGACGTTTCTGCACCGCCACCCTGTAACCGGAGCCGTCGCGACTGCGGGCCATGGGCTCGTCCACGAATACGATGCCATCTTTGACACTGCCTGCGGGCGCCGCCTCGAGCTCGGCCAGTGAAGCAAAGCTTGTCACTGCGCCCGACACACCCTCCGACCCGGTGGCAGCACTACCGCCCAGGGCCGTGATGGTCAAGGCCTGGGGAAAGGGAGCCAATATTTCCGCTCGTTCCATGCCACGCACCCACAACGGTACCTGGAATGGCTCGACGGCGACATTCTGAAAACCCAGGGAGTTGAGCTTTGCTACAGCCCAGTCCCTGGCCCTGCCTTCAGCCTCAGTACCGGCAGGCCGTGGACCCACCTCCGTGGTCAGGGACTTAACAATGTCGTAGGCCCGATTTTCACGCTCACCCACTGCCAGCAGCTGGTCTGCGATTGCGGACATCTCTGCGGTTACAACAGCGGGATCTTCCCCTGCCACTTCCGCTGCAATGGCCAAATGCGACAGCAGCAGAAACAGCAGCGAACCTATCAGTACTCTCATCGATGAACCTCGACTACACAATGGCAACCTGGAAACAGGCGGTGGGTGAACCCCTATCTTTTCTCGCAACCATCTGGCGAGAGATGAAAGCAGTGTAACCAATCCAGGCTTTATCCCCAAAGAAATACGGCGACACCACGGTCCACTCGCCCCTGTCAGCATAGCCCGGCCAGATAGCTATACACTTGCGCCACGCCAGCACCTATACTGGCCAATATCAGGATACTACGCGAGAAAACAGGCATGCCTAACGCCCCAGAAGCCAAATGGCCTTTTCGCTGGGAGTTGCTCCTGCGCTATCGTTTTATCGAAACGATTGCCCTGTGGGAGGGACGCCTTACCACCCGCCACCTGTGCGATACCTTCGGTATTGGTCGACAACAGGCCAGCAAGGATATCAACAACTACATCAGGGAAGTCGGTCCCGACAACCTGGAATACGACAAGTACCTCAAGGGCTACAAACCCACCGCGGCATTCACACCGCAGGTGACGCAGGGACTGGCAGATGAGTACCTGCACCTGATGGCGCGCAACAATG
>CBDTVJ010000449.1:0-3963 GCA_965363655.1 uncultured Halieaceae bacterium
CATCCTCGACACCGACAGCCGCAAGTTTTTCAAGATGTGGGAGATGGCCTGCTTTTCCGGTTTCCTCACCGGCAGGGAAGCTGCTCGCTATATGACAAAGCGCGGCCAGGGCACTATTTTATTTACCGGCGCGACCGCCAGTGTGCGTGGCGCGGCCGGTTTCGCCGCCTTCGCCAGTGCCAAGCATGGCCTGCGGGCACTGGCACAAAGCATGGCCCGGGAACTGGGCCCGCAGAATATTCATGTAGCCCACGTTGTTATCGACGCGGCCGTGGATACCCAATGGATCATGGACAATTTTCCCGATGCCCGGGCGCTGAAGGAAAAGGACGGTATCGTCGCTCCCGACGATCTGGCCACCAACTACGTGATGCTGTACGACCAACCCCGCAACGCCTGGACCTTTGAACTGGACCTGCGCCCCTGGACGGAACGCTGGTAAAAGGAGCAACGATTATGAGCGCAACACTGGAATTCTATTTTGACTTCGGCAGCCCCACCGCCTACCTGGCCCACAAAAGACTGGGCCAGCTCGCCTCCCAATATCCACTGGAGGTGCACTACAAGCCCATGCTACTGGGCGGCATTTTCAAAGCCACCGGCAACGCTTCGCCGATAACCATCCCCGCCAAGGGTCAGTATATGATGGGGCACGACCTGCCCCGCTTTGCTAAACGTTACGGCGTTGAAATGAATCCCAACCCGCACTTTCCCATCAATACACTGAACCTGATGCGAGGGGCGATCGCCGCTGAGCGCCTGGGATGCTTTAACGCCTTTGTCGATGCTGTCTATGACGCGGTCTGGGTGCAAGGTAAAAACATGGGCGATCTCGAGGTGGTCACCCAGGTACTCAATGACATGGACATGGATGCCCAGGCCCTGCTGGCATTATCCCAGGACCCCGAAGTAAAAGCTGAATTAATTGCTGGTACGGAGGCTGCAGTGGCACGGGGCATCTTCGGCACACCGACGTTTTTTATGGGTGAGGAAATGTACTTCGGGCAGGACCGACTCGACTTCGTTGAAGAGGCGCTGCAGGCGCAATAAATCCGCATACCTCACACTGGTGATCACTGCCCGCACCGATCTATCAGTGCCTGAGAGGGGCTACACCTACCAGGGGCATGTCAGCCAGACCGATGTCATCAGCGTGTCAACTCAGATTACGATACTTTCCCCGCGGGCAGGTATCTGCACTTGCAGCTTTTGCTCTCGCCACAAGCGGTCGGCAAACGCATCCTGTGCCCGCGGCTCGCCATGTACCAACAGCGTTCTCGGCGGCGGATCAAAAGCACCCACCCATTCTACCAGTGCACTTTGGCCAGCGTGCGCTGAAAGCCCGCCCAGCGTTTCGATTCTGGCCTTTACGATAAACTCGTCACCAAACATCTTGATCGACTTTGCGCCGTCCACCAGTACCCTGCCCAAGGTACCCCTTGCCTGGTAGCCGGTAAATATAAGGGTGTTGCGATCATCCCAAATGCGCTGCTTGAGGTGGTGCCGGATGCGGCCACCGGTGCACATACCGCTGCCCGCGATAATAATGGCTCCGCCCTTGATACGATTGATCGCCATGGACTCCTCGGTTGACAGCGCCATATTCAGTTTCGGCAGAAAGTTTTCCAGGGAGGTTTTATGCACAGCACTGAGCTTTCGAACATCTTCACCGTCAAGTTCACTCAGCCAGCGATCATAAACTCGCGTGACGGCGATCGCCATTGGGCTATCCAGGAATATCTCCCAATTGTCCAACTCCCCCTGGTGATGCAGGCAACCCAGATGAAAAAGGATATCCTGGGTGCGCCCGACTGCAAACGAGGGAATCATCACACTGCCACTAACGCGCCAGGTCTCTCGCAGAATCTCCCGCAATTGCTCAAGGGAATCCTGCTCACCACGGTGCTCCCGATCTCCGTAGGTACTCTCCACCAATAACACATCGGCCCGGGACAACTGACTGGGCTCGTTCATTAGCACGGAATCATGCTTACCGAGATCACCGGAAAAAACCAGGGTTCTCTCTTGCCCTTTCTCCTTCAGCCGCACTTCAACGATTGAAGAGCCCAGAATATGCCCCGCATCATGAAAGACGATACTGACACTGTCACCCAACGAAAATACTTCTTCATAGGCGTGGCCTTCACAAAGTTTCAGCACGCCCTCTACCGCCTCCAGGTCAAAGGCTGGCTCGAGCACTGGCTTGCCGCGTCGTGCGTTGCGAATATTGGTACGCTCCAGATCCCTGAGATAAAGGCCCACGGAATCCCTGAGCAGGATATCAAGTAATTCTGCCGTCGCCCCGGTGCAGATCACCGGCCCGGCGAAGCCTTCTTCAAATAACTTGGGCAACAGGCCCGAGTGATCCAGGTGCGCATGCGACAGAATGACCGCATCTATATCCGCCGGATCAAAGGGAAATTGCTCGTCCTGGATACGCTCAACCGCGTCACCGCCCTGGTGCATACCGCAGTCCAGCAACACGCGACCGCCCCCGATAGTTTCCAGCAGGTGGCAGGACCCAGTCACTTCCTGGGCTGCGCCGTAAAAGGTTAGTGTCGCCATGTCATGGTCTCCCCAGGCAGCTTCAGACTTTACCGTCCTCGAAAATTCGGCTGGTCTTACCCACCAACCAGTAAGCCACACCCAGGGCAAGCACTACCGCAGCAATAGCAAACACGTAGATTGGGGTGGTATTGGCCAGATCCAGCACGATAACCTTCCTGGCAATCGCCATCAGGGCGGTACCGATGACAAGTTTGATAGGCAAGGTATTGGAGCCAAGGTACAGGCGGATATTGATAAATATCTCGATGGCGATCAATACCACCATAAAGGCGGCAAAAATAGCGAAGATGTCGCTGACGTTCAACAGCATCACCGGCGGTGTGACCAGGCGCGTATAGAGTACATAGCAGACATCGGCCACACCCCAGATAATCACCAGCACCATCAATATCGCCAGGAATTTTATACAAGCCCTGATAATAAGGTGCAATGACCTGATTAATGGGTCGTGGTGATCAGTGGAAAGCTCCTGGTGTATCTTTGTGCCGCGGTCCTGCGCCTCCTGCTCCAACTCCTCCTGCCCCATCTGTCGCTCTCCTGTCTCGCCATCACAGCACATTGCCGCACAAATCACTCCGGGCCTCCCGGAGACTAGCGTGCCTTTTCAAACCGCGATGAGCGGCTTTTCCAGTTGGCGATAATACGCCATTTCTAACTCCTTGGCAGGAGTTTGCGAATTGTTTTTCTAATAGAAGGTCACTGGCAAGCAACCACTCGAAGACGAGGTAGCAGTGAAAGCTATTTTTCCAACATATACTGGTAATGCATACTACTGAAGCCGCGATACTGCATGAAGCGTGCACGACGGGACTTTTCCTTGAGATCATCACAACCGCGCTGGCCAAACTTCTTGTCAAAAGCCGCAGCAGCAATAGCACTCCAGTCCAGTTCCGCAGATTTAAAGGCCTCGACAATTCCCTGGTCAGTCAGGCCCTTGTCCCGCATCTCCTGCCGAACGCGAAGAGGGCCAAAGCCCCTAGCGGCGCGTTGCCTGCAATAGCTGTGGGCAAAACGCGTATCACTTTGCAGGTTTTCGTCGGCCAGGCGCTGCAGTTCACTCGTGATCAGCGGATCACTACCAAAGCGTCGCTGCAACTTCAGGTGTAATTCTCGCAGGGAGTGTTCCCGCCGCGCCAACAGGTTCATTGCGGCAAGTCGCACATCGGCAGGGTTGATAGCCTCCATTTCCGGAGACTCCCCATCGCATTGATCTGGCAGGGTCATTGGATCAGGCATAAAGAAAAAAGACGCCAGGGTTGAGTGTGGGATCAGTGGGTCCCTGGCGCCTTGTGGGAAAAGTGATTATAGGTTCACCTATCGAGCAGGATTACTTCTTCTCGGATACAACCTCGGTGATCGCCTCTTTTGCCTTTTCTGCCTTTTCTGCCTTTTCTG
>CBDTVJ010000450.1:0-3951 GCA_965363655.1 uncultured Halieaceae bacterium
TATCCGGCTCCAGCGTAAAAATGAAGGGCGTCACAGAGGCATTCATAAAGGCCTCCACTACAACACGAATCTCCGGGTTGGTCAGGAGGTTGCGGTGACTGTAATGATTATTTTCGGGCCGCCAGATCACCACACCATTTTTATAAATATGAGGCAGCTTGAACCCCTGCCCCTGCAGCAGGTCACGTGAAGCATGCAGTGTTCGCCCGGTGGCAACGGTGTAGGCGATGCCACGCTGTTGCAGGCGCTGCAGTGTCTCGCGGGTATGCCCGGACACCGCCGACTTGCCATCCAGTAGCGTGCCGTCCAGATCAAATACGATTAATTCCATGAGACCACTATTTAAACACAATTGCCGGTGCGACAAGCGCGACGCCGAAACTCGCTAGACCCAGATCATGCAACCCAATTCAAAGGGATGACTCAGGGCATCGTTGAACGGGTACATGCGCAATTTGTAATACTGCAAGCCAGGGATCTCGGGCGCCAGGTCTATTTCGAATTCAGTGGCATCACCATCACCACCGATGGCCGAGAGTTCCGCTACCTGTTTCACGTCGATGTCATCGTCTACCCCTTCCCGCCCGAACAGGCATTCCAGTTTCACATCCGTCGCCTCCAGCCCATTCAAATTGGCTCTCACTCGCAGGAGAATCTTGTCATCGTGATACAGGTGGGCCGGTGGCTGGATCATCAGCTGCATACTGACCCCGGGCCAGGCACCGCGCACGCGCCGTTTCCAATCGGCCAGGTGACGGGCCAGCTCCATGCCATTAGCCTCCAGTTTACGACGCTGGCTCTGGGCAGGGCGATAGAGCATGTGGACATAATCGCGCAACATGCGCTGGGCATTGAAGCGGGGAATGGTTGATTTCATCGACGCTTTGGATATCTGCACCCAGTCCTCAGAGTAGCCGCCGCCATCGCGCCGGTAGTACGTTGGTATCACCTCGTGTTCGATAATATTGAGCAGGTCACTGGCCTCTTCCTGTTGGCGCTGGTCGTGATCAAAACGCGCATCCCGCGGCGTGATACCCCAACCGTTGGAGCCGTTGTAGCCCTCGCCCCACCAACCGTCCAGCACACTGAGGTTTACCACTCCATTCAAGCCGGCTTTCTGCCCCGACGTGCCACTGGCTTCCTGGGGATATTCCGGGGTATTGAGCCACACGTCGACTCCGGCGACCATATGCCTGGCCAGGGCCATGTCGTAACCCTCCAGCAGAATTACCTTGCCGACAAAATCCGGGTGCACAGAGTAGTCATGAATGACCTTGATCAGGTGCTGCCCCGGTTCGTCATGTGGATGCGCCTTGCCGGCAAATATTATAACTACCGGGCGCTCCGGGTCGTTGAGCAGTCGGGCCAATCGCTGGGGATCGGCAAACAGCATCAGGGCGCGCTTGTAGGTGGCAAAACGCCGCGCGAAGCCCATCACCAGAACGTCCGAATCGGTGCCGTCCACATGCCTGACCATGCGCTGGATAATGGCATCACTGGTGCCATTGCGACGCTGTTGGTTGATGACGGAAGTGTGAACCTGGGCCAGCAGCTGATTCTTCAGGGCCTTGTGGATACTCCAGTAATGATAATCCGGTATTTCATCCAGGCGATCCCAGTATTCCTCATTGAGTAGCTCATTGTGCCAGTCGTCGAAGCGCAGGTCGAACAGGCTGACCCACTCCCTGGCCAGGAAGGTTTGCAGGTGGACGCCGTTGGTCACATGGGTAACGGGATTTTCCCGGTGGGGAATCTGTGGCCACAGCTCCGCTTCCATCTCCGCCGCCACCCGACCGTGTATGCGGCTGACCCCGTTGTGAAAGCGGGTACAGCGCAGGGCCAGGCAGGTCATATTGAAGCCGTCACCACTGTTGAGACCCAGGGCATAGAGCTGCTCGAACTCCAGGCCCAGGTCCTTGGCCATTGGCGACAGGTACTTGGCCACTAAATGCATATCGAAGATATCGTGCCCTGCAGCCACCGGCGTATGGGTGGTAAACACGGTGCCGGCAGCGACCAGTTCCATAGCGCTGTCGAAATCCAGGCCCTCGCGCATACGGAGCGTGCAGCGCTCCAGTAATTGAAAGGCGGCGTGTCCCTCATTGATATGCCACACGGTGGGCCGCAGGCCCAGGGCACGCAATGCCCTGACACCCCCTACTCCCAGCACCAGTTCCTGCTGCAGGCGCATTTCCCGGTCACCCCCGTATAACTGGTGGGTGATGGCGCGATCTTCATCCGTATTGTCGGGAAGATTGGTGTCCAGCAGGTACAGCTTGATGTGCCCCGCCTGCGCCGTCCACACCCGGACCTTGAGCATACGGCCGGGAAACTCCAGTTCCAGGGTAAGGTGCTGGCCCGCCTCGGTCAGGGTTGGCACTACCGGCAAGTCGTGGGGATGGGAGCGCGTGTGGCTCACGCGCTGATGGCCTTGACCGTCAATCGTCTGGGTGAAATAGCCCATCTGGTACAGCAGGCCGATAGCGACAAACGGCAAACCCACATCACTGGCCGCTTTGCAGTGGTCTCCCGCCAGAATGCCCAGGCCGCCGGAGTAAATGGGAAAACTCTCATGCAGACCGAACTCCAGGCAAAAGTAGGCGATCAGGTCTTCCTTGGGATCAAACAGTTCCGTCAGTTCCGGGCGGCCACGGTGATCGCGGTAAGCGTCATAGGCCGAGGCCACACGGCGATAGTCTTCCATGTAGGAACGATCCGCCACGGCGTCGTCCAGGCGCTGCTGTGCCACCCTGCGCAAAAATGCCTTGGGATTGTGTCCGCAGGCCTCCCACAGCTCCCGGTCGAGGCGGTGAAACAGTGCACGGATGGATCGATCCCAACTGTACATCAGGTCGTTGGCCATCTCCTGCAGTCGCGCCAGCTCAGCGGGTAGACGGGGTTGGACTTCAAGTGGGAATGTGGATCCAGGCATACGAATCACCTCTTTTATTTAAGAGCAGCGCTGTAAAGTTCAAGATACCGATCGGCACTACTGTGCCATGAGAAATCCTGAGCCATGGCGGTGTGTTGCATGCGCCGCCAGCTATCAGGGTCGCGCCACAGGGCGATTGCGCGATGTACCGCCTCCAGAAAATCAGCCGGCGTCGGCTGCTGAAAAACAAAACCCGTCGCCTCATCCGCTGCCAGCGCACGCTCATCAGCATCCACCACGGTGTCTGCCAGTCCGCCGACTTCCCTGACTACAGGCAAGGTACCATAGCGCAAACTGTAGAGCTGGTTAAGTCCACAGGGTTCAAACAGCGATGGCATCAGGAAGATATCTGCCGCCGCTTCAATTCTGTGGGCCATGTCTTCATTATATGCCAATACCACGGACATGGAATCCGGCTGTGTGGCGGCGAGTTCCCGCAGGCGCTGCTCGTAGTCACGATCTCCGGTTCCCAGCACAACCAGCTGGGCGGGACTGGCCAGCACCTGCTCCAACACCGACAACATCAACTCCAGCCCCTTCTGCTCCGCAATGCGACCTACGAAACCCAGCAGCGGGCAATCATCCCGCACTTGCAGCCCCAGTTGCCGTTGCAAATCAGTCTTGTTCAGCGCTTTCTTGTGCAGGGAATCTACGTCGTAGTTGTGTTCCAGCCGGGGGTCTGTGGCCGGGTTCCAGGTGCTGTTGTCGATACCATTAATGATACCTACCAGATGCTCCCGGCGCCGCTTGAGCAGGCCCTCCAGGCCCATGCCACCGGGGGACTCGCAGATTTCACGTGCATAGGAGGGGCTGACAGTAGTAATAACATCGGCGTATACCAATCCCCCTTTAATAAAACTGCACTGCCCATAATACTCCAGTCCGTGCTCCTGCCAGAAGTACTCCGGGAGCTGCAGGCGGTCAAAGGTCTGCCGGTCGAAAATGCCCATATGGGCCAGGCTGTGGATGGTAAACACTGTCATGGGTCGCACCTCGTGCTGGTGCGCCAGGGCGATGGC
>CBDTVJ010000451.1:0-3949 GCA_965363655.1 uncultured Halieaceae bacterium
CCGGACACATGTTCTCGGCCCAGCGCCGCTATCGCGGCAAGAAAATCGTGGTGACTCTGCGCAAGGCATTCGGTTTCGGCAGTTCGGTCATGGGCATGAACCCCTGGGACCACCAGACCATTAGCCTGGCCCTACCCTCGGTCAGCCTTGGGGGCGTGCCGGCCATTGGCGGCGCTGCAGCTGCACGCGCCAACGAGGAAGAAGCGCAGCACATGAAGGACGCTCAATCAGGTGCCTGGGCAGCGGCGGACACAATGGCCTTTGACAAAGTGATACCACCGTCAGACTTGCGCAACGAAATCATTCAGGCGCTGCACAGTTAGCGGCACGGGCCTATTTGCGTATATTTTTCACCCGGCGGCGAGAGTGCTCCATTAATGCCCAGAGGATATTACTGGAACTGACCTGCCCCACCAGCTTGCCATCCTCCACCACCGGACGCCGGCGCTGGCGACTGGACAACATGGATTGCGCCACCTCCACAATGCTATCGGTTGGTGTGCAGGTAGTCAGGTCACCCACCATCGCATCAGCCACCAGCACATGATCCGGGTCGCCATCGTTGTAGACAGCCGTAAGTATCGCACCGATGCAATCCAGCTCGGAAAGGATTCCCACGGCACACCCCATATCATCGGTGACTGTCAGGCCGGTCAGCTTGTTCTCCACAATGATATCTATGGCTTCCACGAGATTTGCATCTCGCTTGATGGTGAGGGGATTGTGATGCATACAATCCTTGACGGTCGATGGCTGTGGCATATTTCGGCTTCCTGTTGGACATTGGTAGAGTGGCTAACGGGCCGCTATCTCCCCGCAGGGCAAAGCAGTTGCTAAGGAAAGTATAGACAGTACCCCCCCAAGGGGCACGCCAGCACCCATTAATTCTATGACTATTAGTGACAAAGTTACAATTTCATGCCAACATCCGTGGCTGTTTGGGGACTATCCGGATTAAACGTGACTATCGCGAAAATTTCACAGAAATTATTGGTTGGCGTGTGTGGATTACTGCTATCGACAATCACCTTTGCCGCCGTAGAAAACTACGGCTACCCGATCACCGACCGCTTTGTCGCCACGGTAGTGGGAACGCCAGTAGAATTTGAGGCGGACCTGCCGAAAAAAATTCCATTTAAAAAGCGGCACATCAGCATTTTCCCGGACCGTGTCCCTCCCGATGTGCTGTGGTACGGCGAGGAAATGATTTACTCGGTGGCGCTGCAGAAGCAGGAAGCCCCCCTGATATTCCTGATCGCCGGCACTGGTGCCGCTCACAATGGGGCCAAGAACTACAACATGGCCAGGGCGTTTTACCAGGCCGGCTTCCACGTTGTCTCCATTTCATCCCCGACCTATCCCAATTTTGTCATCTCGGCTTCCAAGACCGGCGTAGTCGGCCACGCAGAAAAAGACGCCGAAGACCTGTACCGGGTTATGGAGATGATCTGGGCCGAGCTGGATGAGAAAATCGACGCCAGCTCCTTTAACGTCACCGGCTACAGTCTTGGCGGGTTCAACGCCGCCTTTGTTGCAAAACTGGACGAGGAACGCGGCTCCTTCAACTTCGACAAGGTATTACTGATCAACCCGCCCGTGTCAATTTACAACTCCATCTCCCAGCTGGACCGGATGATCGAGAACCTTCCTGGCGGCGTAGATAATTTCGGCACTTTCTTCGACAAGCTAGTGAAGGCATTCACCGATATTTACAAAGAATCCAACGACGCAATCGGAGCCGACTTTCTCTATAAAGCCTATGAGGCCCTGGACCTGAAGGATGAGCAGCTGGCGGCCCTTATCGGCACCTCCTTCCGTCTCTCTTCAGGCTCGCTGGTATTCACCTCAGATGTCATGTCTGACTTTGGCTACATCAAACCCAAGGGATTGGTACTGGACCGCTATAGCGATCTCACAGAATACATGGAGGTCTCCAGCCGACTGGGCTTTACCGACTATTACCACCGGTTCTTCTACCCCTATTATCGGGAGGAATATCCCGATAAAACCCGTGACGAATTTATTTCCGAGATCAGCCTGGCCAAAATCGAGGACTACCTGCGCAACTCCCCGAAAATATTCGTAATGCACAATGTTGACGACGTTATCCTGCAACCGGGCGAAATCGACTTCTTCAGTGAGGTATTTGGTGACCGCGCGACAATCTACCCCCACGGAGGTCATTGCGGCAATATGAATTACCGCGACAACGTGGCGCACATGGTTAACACCTTCACTACTGGGGGGGCACAGTAATGAAGCAGTCAATCCTGCGCATTTCGACCCTCGCCCTGGCGCTATTCGTAACCGCCTGCAGCAGCGGGCCACAGCCGCAACCACAACCACAACCGCAGCAATATGCAGAACCGGTTTTCTCCGCCGAGCGCTTGCTACCGAAGGATCACCAGGATGTGGCCGACACCTACGACCCGTGGCAGGGCATGAACAAGCGTATTTACAACTTTAACTACCATTTTGACCAGAAGGTTTTCCTGCCTGTGGTCCGTGGCTACAAGTGGGTACTACCTCAGTTTGCGCGCACCGGCGTACATAACTTTTTCGGCAACTTCAAGGATGTGACCACCATGGTCAACTCCGTTCTCCAGCTCAGCCCGGAAAAGTTTTTTAATAGCACCGGGCGCGTAGTGGTCAACAGCACCTTCGGTATTTTTGGTTTGTTCGATGTGGCCTCTGTTATGGACATCCCGCGTCCCCAGGAGGACTTTGGCCAGACCTTGGGTCACTGGGGCGTAGGCCAGGGGCCATATGTTGTCATCCCCTTTCTCGGCCCCTCGAATCTGCGCGACGGCCTGGGCATGATACCCGACCTGTATCTCCAGAGTGTTGTGCGTAAGGAAGTGCTATCCGAACCCCTGCGTAGCCCCGGCGGCCTGGTGTTACTCAACGCTGTAGACCTCAGGGCCAATACATCATTCCGTTATTATGAAACGGGATCCGCCTATGAATATCGAATGGTACGCTGGCTGTATTCCACCAAGCGCGACCTTGACGTAGCCAAGTAACGGGGACCACTGTGATCCGGCATCTAATTCTGACGTGTATTTTCATTGCCCTGCCGCTTGTCGCGGGGGCGCAAACACCTGAACCCATCACCATTGGCACCACCCAGGCGCTCACCGGCCACTATAAGGAATTTGGCATCGAGCAACTGCGCGGGCTGCAAATGTGGGTGTCCGACGTGAATTCAAGGGGCGCCCTACTCGGACGCCCTGTCAAATTGGTGCATTACGATGACGGCTCCCGGGACGCCGGCACCGTGGCAGGTTTCACCAAGCTGATTGAAGAGGACAAGGTCGACTTACTGGTTGGCCCCTACTCCTCATCACTCACCCTGGAGGCCAGCCTGGTGGCAGAAAAGTACGACATCCCCATGGTCGCCACCGCGGCATCCGCCGAAGAGATATGGAGCCGGGGACTGAAAAACATATTCGGTACAGACACCCCGGCCGCCAGTTACATGGAGGGCATATCTGTCGCGCGAGATGCAGGGGCCAAGACCGCTGCACTGATATATGCCAAGACAGAATTCGGCACTGAAGTCGCCGAAGGTGTGCGACGTAATGCACAGAAAAGCGGGATAAAGTTTCTTCTGGACCAGGGGTACGCGCCGGAACAACGGGACTTCTCTGCCATCGCCAAGCAGCTGGCCCAGCTGGACGCAGACGTCGTGATGGGCATCTCCTACCTGGAAGACTCCATCGAGATCGTTCGCGCCCTGAAGCGCGCAAACGTAAAACCGAGAATGCTGGCCTTCACTGTTGGCCCCGCCCTGCATGAATTTGGCGAGGCCCTGGGAGACGACGCAGACGGCGTTGCAGGCGTCGTTCAGTGGTTGCGCAGTGTGCCGGAACCGGGCGCCCAGGATTTCGCCTACCGCTACAGGCAGACCTACGGTTACAATCCCGGGGTACATGCTGTCATTGGCTAT
>CBDTVJ010000452.1:0-3949 GCA_965363655.1 uncultured Halieaceae bacterium
AAGGCGTCAGCGTACTTCGCGAAGGAAATGAAGTGAAGTACGCATTTGTTCAACGACATTCGACGCAATATCCGGTCACGATGTTGTGTCGGGTTATCGGCGTCAAGCGCAGTCCGTACTACGATTGGAAGGCTCGTGGTGGCAACGTCATCGGTCCGGAGGAATTGGTGCTGAGACGACGTATGAAGGCACTCTTCGCCGAATCCAGACAGAGTCTGGGCAGTCGCAGGATGAGCAAGAAGCTGGTTGAGGAAGGCTTTGAGATTGGCCGGTATCGGGCGCGTCGGCTGATGAAGGCCATGAGCCTGGTGGTCAAGGCCAAACGCAAATACAAGGTCACTACGGACAGCAAGCACCGGTTACCGGTGGCACAGAACGTGCTGAACCGAGAGTTTTCCCCGGCAACACCGAATCAGGCGTGGGGCACGGACATTACGTATCTGTGGACCCAGGAAGGCTGGATCTATCTGGCAGTGGTGATCGACCTCTATTCCCGCCGGGTGGTGGGCTGGTCGATGGATCGGCGAATGACGAAAGCGCTGGTGGTCCGGGCCTTAATCATGGCAGTTAGCCTGAGAAAGCCACCACCGGGACTGATTCATCACTCAGATCGTGGGAGCCAATACGCCAGTCATACCTATCAAGCATTGCTGAGGCAATACGGTATGATCGCGAGCATGAGTAGGAAGGGAAATTGCTGGGACAATGCGCCGGTTGAGCGGTTTTTCAGCAGCCTGAAGCGAGAGTGGACCGGTGACCAACTGTACCGAACACGGCAGGCAGCGATTACCGATGTGCGCGAGTACGTGGCGGTGTACTACAACTCAAAGCGTCTGCATTCGACGCTCGGTTACAAGACACCACTGGATTATGAAAAGGACCTTAGCAAGGTGTCCGGAATTTGTTGACCACTACATAAGCGTAAAGGCTGAAGTACCGCCTTCGCCTAATTCGGGACGTTAGCTTCCTCAAATTTCGCGCATAAAAAAGCCCCGACATGCGAGGCTGTGTATTCAGAGTTATGTCTACGCTTTCTTACGCTTAACCACACCCAGACCTAAAAGGGCTGAGCCGAATAGCCATGCTGCTGCTGGCACAGGAACTGGGCTTGCGTCGAGCTGGAAATTATCAAACATCAACTCAGGACCAGCAGACATCAGACGAACCTCAAGAGCATCACCAAGATTGAGGTGTCCGCTGGTTGCAGTAAAGGTAGTGGTCACTGCCTGGAACACATCGTCATTAAGTGCTCCGTCAGCGCGAATAGCTTCCGACAACAAATCGCCGCCGGCAAATAAACCCAATGACATCGCAGGGCAAGAGCCAGGACAACCTGAATACGCTGCTTCCATTGTTAGAGTATATGTTGTGTCCACTAACAATGAGGCAGATAGTACCTGACCGATGGTGGCACCGTGTGCGTACCCTACTTGAGTTCCATCGGGTGCCTCAGTTGTCACCAGGGTTTGATATGGAATGTTCCACACGCCGATTTGGCCTGCTCCCGTCACCAATGACCAATCTGGAATTGTGAGATTCCACACAGTATCCGCAAGAGGCGGTTCTTCAAAGCTGTGATTTAGGATTGTTATTGGTGCCGCGTGGACATTACATAACGGTAGTGTCAGGAGTAGCAGGATCGAAATTGCAGAGGGAAAATAATTGTGGAATTTCATAGTCAGGTGCCCTGTTGTGTAGGCTTCAAGCTTTAATTTTATTGTTTGTGATAGACCGTGCAAAATGTAATGCAATATCTATGCCAGCCTAATGAAATCAATAGGTTAGCTACAGCTGCCCCTTGAGAAATTGGCGAAGTGTAAAGTTTCCTGACGGAAATTGGGGTTATTCGGGTGTTGGTGTGAAGAATCGGTACAGCAGAACGCGCCCTGTTTGCACCATCATTGTGTGTCAGCGGGTGTTCCAGCCAATGTCCTGAATAAGGTGATAAGGGGCGTCCTAGGCCGCGATTGTTGTAGGATTTAAGGTCTCAAAACATCCGAAAGTGGAATGCTAGGCTAGAATGGAACAAGCACCAGATCGCTGCCCTAGAATAACGGAAGGGATATTTGATGGATATTGAATACAATTACTTTTCTGATGAAGCCGAAGTGATGGCAGAAATTGAGTCCGCTGGGTATTTCCCCCTCGCTCTAGACTTTCCCGCAGAGTCAAACGATGACCATTGGCATGATTTTGATTCAATGGTTTATATAACCGAGGGGGAAATCACCATTTTTGACACAGAAACTGGGGAGAGCTGCGTCTGCGGTAAGGGCACGAAGATCATGGCTCCAGGAGGGGTCTTACATCGAGAGCAGACATCTGGCCATAAGGCTCTTATAGCGTTCTCGATTGATCCGGCTGAATTGACTCAGCCAGTGAACAAGCCCCCACCAGTAGCCCTGAGCTGATTCGCAGTTTCTAGCGCTCTGAGGTAATAAGGGAAGTAACCAGTGCCCTGGACCAGGGATGCGATTACGCCCGCTTTCGCCTAAAAACGGACTATGGTCTACAAGGACTTCAGAAGCCGATGTCGTCTCGGAGCGAACATTCCTGAAATTTCAAATTCCATTTTTCAACGGGAATGAATCCGGTATAGAATGAAATTTGCCCACTCAACGCATTCCTCAAGGAGTAACACATGAAATTTTTGAGAACTTTCCTTACGGTATTAACTCTGGGGTTCACCTTTACTTTTGGTGTCATGGCCATAGCTGATACCGCTGAGCCGCTGCCATCTTGGAATGACGGAAAATCAAAAAAAGCCATCATGGAATTCGTGGCAAAAGTGACGAAGAAGGGCTCTCCTGACTTCGTACCCATTGCTGAACGCATTGCCACCTTCGACAACGATGGCAACCTTTGGGCCGAGCAGCCAATGTATTTCCAACTGACCTTCGCTGCCGACCGTATAAGATCGCTTGCTCCGCAGCATCCTGAATGGAAGACGGAGGAGCCATTCGCTTCGCTGCTTAAGGGTGATGTGAAAGGTGTGCTCGCAGGCGGAAAGAAATCAGTGGTCGAGCTCATCATGGTGAGCCACGCAGGCATGACCACCGAGGAATTCGAGAAGATCGTGACAGAGTGGTTGGCAAGCGCAAAACACCCGATCACCAAAAGACCCTATACGGAAATGGTGTATCAGCCCATGCTGGAACTCCTGGACTATTTACGCGTCAATGACTTTAAAACCTACATCGTCTCAGGGGGTGGTATCGAGTTCATGCGCCCTTGGACAGAGAGCGTCTATGGCATACCTCCAGAACAGGTTGTCGGCAGCAGCATCAAGACCCAATTTCAAATGGATGACGGCAAACCCGTGCTCATGCGGCTGGCCGAAGTTAATTTCATAGATGATAAGGAAGGGAAGCCAGTCGGCATCAACTCACATATCGGTCGTCGTCCAATTATTGCGTCTGGCAATTCCGATGGTGATCTGCAAATGCTGCAATACACTGCAGCGGGTGAAGGCCCGAGCTTAATGCTCTATCTCCACCATACAGATGCAGAGCGAGAATGGGCCTACGACCGAGACTCCCACATCGGCAAACTCGACAAGGGCCTCGATGAAGCAAGAGAGAAAGGCTGGACCGTTATCGATATGAAGCAAGACTGGAACGTCATTTTTCCGCTGGAGGACTAGTAAAAGGCTCTGTGGCTTAGAATAGCGCCGCCATTGAATCCCGCCGTTAACGTCCCTTCGTGACACAAAGCAGACACTAGTTTGGCTGATTTTCAGCTCTTAGCTAATGTCTCCTTTGAGGTGTTAAGGGACGTAATCCGAAGCCCTGGCGAGATGGTGATTTAGGACGCTTTCGCCTACTTCGGGACGTTAGCTTCATCAATTTTTACGCATTAAAAAACCCACTCAGTGGTGGGTTTCATAAACGCCTATTGCAGTTAAGCTTTCTTACGCTTCACTACACCCAGGCCAAGAAGGGCTGAGCCG
>CBDTVJ010000453.1:0-3942 GCA_965363655.1 uncultured Halieaceae bacterium
CCGCAGGTCCCCCAGGTTCTCCTTGAACCATTCAGGCGTAAAGACGTCAAGCGCATCCCAACTCACCTGGTCTTCGATAATAACCGGGCGGGACATGGCTTCATAATCCCTGACAAATTCCGCCTGTGAAATTCGCTTGATTCGCTCTATCTGTATCGGCGCCGGAATGTTCATAGGCTACCCCTTTTCCAATAAGCTATTGTTAACCCTCGCTGCACAGGCACTGCACGCCCAAGTGCCATTATCAAACGAGAGGATATTATCTGTCTATGGTAAATTGGGTGTCCGCTGCTAGCTTGTGGCATCAAACAGTCGCCCGGCTTCGCTTTTCTGGCAGATCGTCATGATGCCCTGTATCTGCTCATCGGTCAGTTGCGTCTTCCACTTGTTCGCTGCCTGCAGCGGATTTTGCTGAGTGGAATAGAAGCCGACCCGGGCATCTGGATTGATAGAGATACAGCTCTTTATGTAATCCTCAGTCTGGGTACTCCAATCCAGTCCGGCCCACTCAAATAATTCCTGGCTTTTCAGCACCGGTGATTCACACATCGCGTCATAATTGACAAGGTGAATGTTAGGCAGCTCCGTGGCCATCTTGATAATGAAATCGTGGGTCAGCATCCATCCCCAGGCATCAGCTTCAAGGGTAGACCAATCCGTCAATTGTTCTTCGGTGAGTTGAAACTCTTTTGCAGAATCCAGATCCAGAAGCTTCTTGAACGTTAAGGCTGGGTCCATCTTGCCAATTTCACGCCCCCTGAATTTTGATGCAATTACCCCACACGGGTGTCGCAGGATGAAAACAAACTTATCCTGTGGGCATGCTTTGGCAAATAAGGGCAGTCGTCCGCAGGAGTCGACACTCTTAACGACTTTTATCGGAGCGCTTCCCCTGGCAGTCATGTCAGGAACTTCGATCTTCCTGTCCAGTCTTCCCCCGGACACAAGGTCTATACCGCGAAACAGCGCAATCATAGATTTTCGAAGCTGGTCTGCGACCGCGGAGCGGTACGCTTTTGGGAAATAAGGTGTACTCGAAATGCAGCGCAGTTGTTTATCCCGGGTTCTCTCTTGCAAATACGTTTCGGCCAGGTCGAGGTACTGGTCTATTTCAGTTGATGACATTATGAAAGGAATATCAGCTGTCGGATTGACGGTGTCTGGCTCATGCCGCAACAGAGTCTGTGGGTGCGAGTCAAAAATCTTCGCTAGCCAGGTTGTTCCTGATCGCGGTACGCCAAAAATGAAAATATTCCCTGTCTTCATGGGTTACTTTGGCCCTGCCTGAATTTCTCGTCGCATCGTATTCCTTTGGTGCTAGTGGGTCGAGCCTTGAAGCATCTCGAGCTTGGATAATAATCTCGTTATATCATCATCCGTAAGGTCCTGGTGACAAGGAAACTGGATTAATTTACTGCGATAGGTATCAGTTGTATCGCACCCGCTAGGGCAAATTTCCTCCCAGCGATAGAGTGGGATAGCCATATTACGTATCAGGTCAAAATACTCAGCCTTCTTCAGGATGAATGGGTAAACATACGGTACGTCATTTGCATCCAGATTGGAAAACAGTGGTTGGCCCAGTGAAGAGCTACCCAGGTACGCATCAAGTTTCCTGTAGTTCTCCTGCCGGCTTTGTGCAATTTGCTTATGATCATGCATGCTGATTTGACGGGTATCCTTGCCTGACATCGGTTCGCCGAGCCTGGATGGATCAAAGTAAATGAACTGGCGGCCGCTTGCTACGCCAGGCCTGGCGGCACCAGATAGCTTCATCCGCACTTTATTTGAAATCTCCTGTGCTGCCCAACGCCGTCGCCCGATTTTCTCTCTCTCCCAGAGCTGCAAGACCCGGTCATCGGCTGGCGGGCCCGCGATCAATAATCCCCCGCCACTGGAAACGGGATAGAATTTCTGCAGGCTGGTAACGCCATAGTCTCCGTGAAGAGTTTTTTTGTGTGCGGCGTGAGCAAGGTCTTCGATTGCAAGGCAATTGTGCTGCCGCGCCAACTCAGCATAGTCTGCAATACCCTGGCATATTCCAAAAAAGGGCACCAGTACGATGGCTTTCGCCTGGGGTAGATTATCTTCCAACACACTCATGACAGGAGATAAATCCCGGTTTAAGGGGTAAAAAATCACCTCACATTGGGCCCAGATAAATGGCTCAACCAGTGCGGGGCAATGGTATGCGGGGATCAGAACTTTGCTACCGGGAGCGAGTAGTGCTTTGGCGATAAGCCCGAGGCCATTGCGAGCGGAAGCCGTGGCGAGGGATGTTCTTACATTGCCCAGTGCAGGTCGGTTCCGCTGTTGGATGCTGCCCTTTTGACTGGGCAACATTGAGAACTCGGGAACCGGGTAATCGCGCATATCGGCCAGCGGTGGGAGAAATTCAATGTTCAATGAAGTCCGATCCTGATAATGCGTACTGCCTCTGGCGAAGTTTTCGACCTAAGCACGTGTGCGACCTGTCAATTGGGCTTATTCCTGTCGCCGGGCTTAACCAGTTCCATGATTTTACTCTTTTTTGATTTCTTTGTGTCCTGCGGCAGATGACTCTGCAAGTGGTAAATATTTAACCTGATTTTTCGCAGCAATTCGCTGCTCTTGTAGGTCAGCTTATTCGCAACACCCAGTTTGGCCTGGGGATACAGGCGCTCGTAGCCCAGGTCCGTCAGGGCGTTACCTGCCACGGCCTCATACACACGTTGATCTTCTGCTGACATTTCGCTCTGCCATTTACCAAAGTTTGATCGCAGCTGGTTTTCTTCCACAGCGCTTACATAACCCGTCCGAATTTCCTGCATGTTTTTTTCACCAATGAACGCACCGATAGCACTAATTGTTTTTCCGGGTTTGTTGAGCAAGTCCTCGTATCGAACTGTCAGCAGCCTTGTGGGTGAGACACGTTGCTCGAAATCCCTCACTGTCTTTATCATACTCTTCCATATCGTGGCTGCCTCGTAGACAGAGTGGCCACCCCAGGGTACATTCCTCAAAGACAGGGCCACGTCCCGGCCGTCCCGAACAATGAATAGATACCGGGCATTATCCGGAAACAGTTCGTTAAGAGTTTCCAGTTCACGCCAGTAGCCGGGATTCTTGTTACCAACGCGTTGTAAACCGAGCTTGTCGGCCATTACCTTGTATGCAGCGAAAATGGCAGAGGAGACAGTGCGATCGGGCATTCTTTGCATGATCTCCGGAGGTGTCACCGCAAATCCTTCATGTTCTCCCCAGCGGTTCTGGATAATCTGGAATGTCTGGCTGTCAATTATTTCGCTGGCCAGCGCATGGCAATTTTCATCAAAGGACAGGTCGCCCAGTTTGTCGGCTTTCTTTACAATATCGGCGATAAACGTGCCTTCGGGGCCCATTCCATAGCAAAACCATTCTGTAAGTACTTGACTGAGATAAGTGGTGCCGCCACGGGCTGAGCCAAAGACGAAAAGGATGTCATCCATCTTCGGCTTCTCATGGCTGGTCTTGTTCTTATGGGCTTGCTTGATTGTCACTGTTTATGCCTGGTATGCGCGTCTATACCGCCGGGGTATCCAGAATCTTGTTCACTATACGCTGAACCATTAGTTCACTCGAGGTATTGCCGATAGTCCTCCCCAGACTCACCCGGTGCGAAATTACCTGAACCCAATAGAGAAGTACCAGGCCCTCATGACATTCATCCTCCACACCGGTTTGGCGATAGTACTCATCTAAAGCAGGTAGATAATCCTTGAAATAGTCCACACGCCTTGCCATCTCTACCAGTGACAAGCCACCTTTGAAGCCTTCGCCAAGACGACTGTAGCAGCTAAATACCAGACAAATAGCATCAATCGCCGGCAGCCCATCTTTATCCGACTCCTCCCAATCCAGCAAGCCACTGACGGCCTCTCCCTCAAGCAGGATATTCCGCCCACCATAGTCGCCATGCATCAA
>CBDTVJ010000454.1:0-3895 GCA_965363655.1 uncultured Halieaceae bacterium
TAAATATCGTTGACCTGCCATCGATGCCTTCTGTGGGTTCCGGTGGGAATCGGTGACGTTTGTAGGTATTCATTAGCCGATTCTACCAATTTTGGAAAGTTTACTTGTCAGTAGCGTCTTTAAAGGTAACTTAGCCACCAGTCTTTACGCCGACTTTTCAACTCAGCAAACCACTTACATACAGGGTACAGCATGAGAATGACCAGAGCCCACACCAAGTAGACTGCTGGGAGGCCAATGCCGTAGCCTTCAGGCAGAAACATGAAGGGCACCAAGAACTGCCCAGGGGTATATCCCTGCCATAATCCCAGAAGGAGGGCCAGCGCATGAATCAGGTAAAGGTGCAGAATATAGAAAGCAAATGGCACCCGACCAAACATCACCAGTGCTTCTTTCAAACGACCGTTTAGCCTGTCCCCACCGGCACAAATCAGCAGCATTGGACCAAGAGTTATCATCAGGTACAGAAGGCTCGGCGGATATTTGGAGACGTTCATAAAATCCATGGCAGTGCTGACGAAGTTGCTGTGAAAGGTCCAGTCATTGCTATCGCCATAATAGCCAAGTCCACGCAAAAGAAAAAAGGCGAAAATCAGCACCAGTCCAATTTTCGTTAGCATACTGTCGCGTTGACCCGCTTCCCATGTGAAGATAAAGGCGCTGCCGAATCCGAGCAGCATGACGCCGAACCATGCGAATAGTGGATAAACTCCAAGAATGAGAAGTGACCCGACCTGATAGGAGCCTTGATAAAAAAGCAGGAAAAGCGGGGAAGATGTACCGCTGAACAGATCAGGTTCGGGCCACAGTACCTCCAATGCATTGTGACCGAACACGATGGCCAGCCCTAGTAAAAGACAGCCGCGCGGACCAAGAAACTGGGTCACACCCAGGGCGACCATGCTGGCACCAATGGCCCAGATAACCTGTAGGATGACTAACACCGCACCGCCTGCAGCCGCAACTCCAAGAGGTGCAAATGTCCAGGCCGTACTGATGACCGTCACTTCGATAAAGATGAGCCACAGGCCGCGCCTAACCAGGAAGCCGCCTAATTCAGCTGGCGATTTGCGTGTCGCCATCAATCCTGCGGACGTCCCAGCAAGAAAGATAAACACCGGCGCACAAAAATGTGTAATCCAACGCGTAAGGAACAGCGACAGTGGAACATCCGGTTGGTTTAGTGCGTCCATTGTCGCATCGGCATGAAAATAGTCGCGCACGTGGTCGATGGCCATAATGACGATAACCAGTCCCCGCAACATATCGATATTGGACAGGCGGTACGAGCGGGCGTCACTCGAAAGATCGAGGCTGGACATCAGGCTCGCGTTCCTCTTTATTATTTTGGACTAGTTTATCACTGCACATGGTACAAGTTAACCTGTGCATGGCGAATTGCTAATCCGTCCAAGTAATAAACAACTTACTTTAACCCGACGCACTCGACGCACCTGACGCCAGCCCATCTACCCCAAGGCCTTGCAGGGATTACCATAGCGTCGAGTACGTCAGGTGCGTCGAGTGTAATCGGAGTTTCTTTCCCCGGTAAGAGCAGGTCTGCTCAGGCCCGATATGCATTACCATCCCAAGCAATCCCAGGCCAATCAACACTGCCTGTTCTGGTTCGGCCTGCTGTCCTGGTTCCTGCCCCATGGACATACCTCTGAGGTGCTTGGGATATCCTGGGCAGCGGCAGCAACGATCGCAGGGGGTATCTGGTATGTGCTTACCAAGGTAATGATATGGTGGCAGCATGGGTAGCCTGGAAGACCGCGCCGGGCTAGCGGCGTGCGGAAGTAATGCCTCGCTCAGCCAGGATATCTTCAATATCGCGGTGACTGAGATTGAATCGGTAGTAGAGCCAGACGGCGTAGCTGATGATATCGGGTGGAAATCGGTGGCGTTTATATGTGTTCATGGGCCTATTCTAGCAATTTCGGCCCGTTAAGTTGGCAATACCCTTTTCGTTGTTAGTTATTGGTTGGGTGGCAAGGATAAGGCCTGAGTAAACCTTAAGAATTGCGCTTATCGGGCAACTCAATATTGGGAGCAGGAGAGACTGTTCCCTTCTTGATCACAAATGCCCAATGCTCAGGCATTATCCACAGTGCGTAAAATAAGGTTCTTGCCAGACGTCCACTCAAATACCGGGCCTTAGGGCGCGCAGCCGTTAGGGCGTGATGAATATCACTGGATGCAATATTGGGGTCCTGAGCAATCATTTCAAGATTCTCGCGCATATTTTCAGCGTAACCTTCCAGCCATTCACGGGTCCAGTACTGCTTCCAGTCTCCATTGGGGTCCACTTTATCCATCTGATCCCAAGTGGCAGCACCCGCTTCAAAAAAGTTCATCGCCAGCGGTGTTCTTAATGTCGAAGGATTAATGACAGAAACACCGATATCCCAATAAGACATTTCAACCCTAAACGCATCGGCATAGGCCTCTGCGGCAAATTTAGCAGCATCGTAGGGCGCATTACCGGGCAAGCTAACGATTCCGTCTACACTGGTTACAATCACAACACGCCCAGTTGCCGCCCTCAGGCTGGAGATCAAGTGCTGGGTAATATCGACGATGGCATAAAAGTTCACATCCATCGTCTTCTTGTAGTTCTCCATATTTTGATATTCGATAAAGCCGGGATAAACAGACCCGGCAATATGGGCAAGGCCCCACAAATTCTCACCACAGGCTTCTTTCACCTGCTCGCAGGCCTTTTTAACCGCCTCGCTATCAGCAATGTCCAAACGAGGTGCAAGCTTTGCTCCCGCCGCCAGTGCAGCTTTTGAACCCTCATCCGTATAACAAAAGGCAATAACGGAAGCTTTATCTTCGATCAGCTTATTCATCGCCCCGGCACCGATACCCGTATCACAGCCGGTCACTACAACCCATCGATCCTGAACATCCAGCTTTTTACGACGCAAAAGAGCCAAGCAAACACGGGTAACGATATAGCAGCCAATAATAAACCACACTACCAATCCCATAACTTCAACTGCCGAATCCACCATTTATACCTCTGCTACAAACCTGTCATCGAGTATAGGCCGGACTAACACCCCATTCGATGAACCGTAACCTAAACATTCGCAATACCGCAACCCGTTGCCGCGGCAGGCGGCCGCCAACCCGCAACCACCTGACGAACCCGGGGGACCCGAGATCAGCAACGAGTAAACCAGCCCATCTAGTTCCGGTCCGGGTTCGGCGTTCGGCTTCGAAAACCCCTTACGATTCTTCAACTTACCGCCAGCCAGCTCGGTATTGCCACCAGCCAAGCTCAGCATACGATCGGTCTCAGCAACCCTGCCCCACCCCATCAGGAAAAATCGATGCGCTTCTTCGACTTACCGCTGTTTGTCAGCATAGTTGTCGTGTTTATTTACGCAGCGGCCTCTAAGCCGCCACTCTCCTTCTCAGGATTCAACCAGACCTCTTCTGGCAAATCCCAATTCCGGGTTCTTCCCGACCAGCGCTTCGGATTGGCTGCTTTCGCGGCCTCGTAAACGGCCTGTCGCTGTTGCATGACTTCTGCCGTCTGGCCACTATGCCGTTGCGCCGGAGTGATGAACTTCAACCCGCTGTGCTTGTGTTCCTGGTTATACCAGGTCGCAAATTGGAGTACCCAGGCCCGGGCATCGCCCAGTGTTGCAAAGCCTTTGTAAGGGTAATCAGGACGGTACTTGCACGTCCGGAAGATCGACTCAGCATAGGCATTATCGTTACTGACCCGAGGGCGGCTATAGGACGACATGATACCCAGTCGGTACAGGGTTTCCATCAGCGACGCGCCTTTCATCGGGCTGCCGTTGTCCGAGTGCAGAACCAGGTGTACACCGGCAATACCCTCACGTAAATACGCCTTGGTTACCAGTTCTGACGCCAG
>CBDTVJ010000455.1:0-3893 GCA_965363655.1 uncultured Halieaceae bacterium
GACATCGTCGAGGTGATAGACCGCCGCGTCAAATTGAAAAAGTCCGGCAAGAACTACTCCGCCCGCTGCCCTTTTCACGACGAGAAAACCCCCTCTTTTAGCGTTAATCCGGACAAGCAGTTCTACTATTGCTTCGGCTGTGGCGCCGGCGGCAATGCCCTGACCTTCGTCATGGAATACGAAAACCTTGATTTCCCCCAGGCGGTTGAAGGGCTGGCCAGCAGCGCCGGCATGGAAGTACCGCGCGAACCTGGCCGCCAGGACCAGCAGCAGCAGGAAACCAGCAACAAGCCCCTCTACGCACTGCTGGAACAGGCCTCCGCGTACTACCAGCAACAGCTGCGCAGCCACCCGCAGGCCCGCCGGGCGGTCGACTACCTGAAAGGCCGCGGCCTGTCGGGTGCCATCGCCAAACAGTTCGACCTGGGGTTCGCACCACCGGGCTGGGACAACCTCCTCAAGGCACTGGGCGACAATGATGAGCAGCGCCAGTTACTGATGAAAGCCGGCATGCTGGTGGAAAACGAGAAGGGCCGCATCTACGACCGCTTCCGCGACCGGGCCATGTTCCCCATCCGTGACCGGCGCGGTCGGGTTATCGCCTTTGGTGGCCGAGTGCTGGGCGACGACAAGCCGAAGTACCTCAACTCCCCGGAAACCGATATATTCCACAAGGGCGTGGAACTCTACGGCCTCTACCAGGCCCGCCAGAGCAACCGCAACCTGGCGCGCGTGCTGGTGGTGGAGGGCTACATGGATGTGATTGCCCTGGCCCAGCACGACATTACCTACGCCACCGCTACCCTGGGCACCGCCACCAGTAAAACCCATTTGGAAAGGCTGTACCGCTTCACTCCGGAAGTCGTCTTTTGCTTTGACGGCGACGAAGCCGGACGCAAGGCGGCCTTTCGGGCTATGGAAGCCGCCCTGCCCTGCATGGAAGACGGCCGCCAGGCCAGGTTCCTGTTCCTCCCCGATGGGCAAGACCCTGACGACGCTGTGCGCGGTGGCGGCAAGGAGCACTTTGAGCACCTCATGAGCGAGGCCATGCCGCTGGAAACCTTCCTGTTCAACTCGGTCGCCGACGGGCTGGACATTAGCAGCCTGGATGGCCGTGCGCGCATGAGCAAACTGGCCCTGCCCTATATCCGGCAACTCCCCGAGGGCGTTTTCCGGCAGTTAATGTTCCAGGCCCTGGCCGAGCGCACCGGGCTGGAACTGGGTAGCCTGATGCAACTGGAGGCGCCCCCACCACCGCGGGAAGAAGAGGTACCGGATTACGGTGCCTTACCAGACTACGACGACAATCCCCAGACCTACGACCAGGCACCAGCGGACGCAGGCGAACCGGCACCCCGGCCCAGTGGCCAGCGCGCGGCCCGGCGCACACTGGCCGACGGCTATTCCAACCTCGCCCAGGAGGCCATTGCCCTGCTGCTACACCAGCCGGACATTGCCCGCATGACCGACCCCGATAGCCTGGGGGACGTCGCAGGCGACGATATGCAGTTGTTGCGCGAGTTACTGACGCTGCTGCACCGTCGCCCGGAATCAAGTACGGCAATGTTACTGGGCCATTGGTACGGCACGGATGAAGGCGAACTTCTCAGCCGCCTGGCGGGCCAGGAGCGATTGATCCCCACCGCGGGTATCGAGCACCAGTTTGCCGACACCATGACCGCGTTGAGCAAGGACCTCCCCCATCGATCAAAATTAGCGGCGCAGGTCGACAAAATGAAACTCACCAACTACGCTGAAGTGAGTGAACTGGAAAAGCAACAACTCCGGGAATTACTGCAGGAAAAGCTACTGCGGGACGCCCAGCGCAACAAACCGAGGTAATGATTCGCCTGCTCCGCGCGGTTGGGAGAGGTGGCTACGGGTGCCGGGAACCCCTTGAATTACCCCGTTCTGTGCCCCATATAAGAACAACCGAATTATTGGGGCCATTGCAGGTCTAAAATTACCATAATAGGGTAATTTCCCTACAGAAAAAGTAGGTTAGTGATAGCTTTTCCGGTTATAATCGCCGGCTGATTTTTTTCCGTATTTTTTAAGGTGCCCGCTTCATGACAGACGTCGCACAACAGCAGTCCCGCCTGAAGGACCTGATCGCCAAGGGTAAGGAACAGGGCTACCTGACTTACGCCGAGGTAAACGATCACCTGCCCCAGGATATTTCCGATCCGGACCAGGTTGAAGACATCATCCAGATGATCAACGACATGGGCATCCAGGTGTTTGAACGTGCTCCCGATGCCGATGACCTGCTACTGACCGAAGGCGATTCCTCCGCCGATGACATCGCTGCGGCCGAAGCTGCGGCCGCCCTGGCGGCGGTAGAAACAGAAGCCGGCCGCACCACCGACCCGGTGCGCATGTACATGCGCGAAATGGGTACCGTGGAACTGCTGACCCGTGAGGGTGAGATTGTTATCGCCAAGCGTATTGAAGAGGGGATCCGCGAAATGCTCGCGGCCCTGGCGCACTACCCCGGTGCAGTGAAAGCAATTCTCGGTGAATACGAACTGGTTACCAAGGAAGAAAAGCGCCTGGCCGATATTATGGTCGGCTATCTGGACCCGGCAGACCACGTCCCCTCTGCCGCTGAAGTTGCTGAAGCCATCGCCGCAGCCCCGCCCGTCGCCGCCACCGATGATGATGACGAGGTCGATACCGGCCCGGATCCGGTGGAAGCGAAGAAACGTTTCAGCGCCATCAGGCGCCAGTACAACAAAACCGAGAAGGTCATTGCCGCCAAAGGCCGCCTGGACCCCAGTGCCATCAAGGAAATGGAAAAGCTCGGTGAGCTGTTCAAGTTCCTCAAGCTGACACCACGCGTTTCAGACCCCCTGACCGACACGCCCCGCAACATCCTTGTTGCCGTGCGCGACCAGGAGCGGGAAATCATGCGCATCGCCATCAAGATGTGCGGCATGCCACGCAAGGACTTCATCGCCACCTTCCAGGGCTACGAGACAGACGCCAAGTGGGTCAGTCGCCTGGCGCGCAAAAAGGACTACGGCCCCAAGCTGGCTGCGGAGAAAGAAATCATCCAGCGCCTGCAGCGTCGCATCGCCCAGGTCGAGGATCGCAGCGGGCTGGTGGTTGCGGAGATCAAGGAAATCAACCGCCGTATGTCCATGGGTGAAGCCCGGGCACGCCGCGCCAAAAAGGAAATGGTCGAGGCTAACCTGCGACTGGTTATTTCCATCGCCAAGAAGTACACCAACCGCGGCCTGCAGTTCCTGGACCTGATCCAGGAGGGCAACATCGGCCTGATGAAGGCGGTGGACAAGTTTGAATATCGCCGCGGCTACAAGTTCTCTACCTACGCTACATGGTGGATTCGCCAGGCCATCACCCGCTCCATCGCGGACCAGGCCCGCACCATCCGTATTCCGGTGCACATGATTGAGACCATCAACAAGCTCAACCGCATCTCCCGCCAGATGCTGCAGGAAATGGGCCGCGAACCCACCCCCGAAGAGCTGGGCGAGCGCATGGACATGCCGGAAGACAAGGTGCGCAAGGTACTGAAGATCGCCAAGGAACCGATCTCCATGGAGACGCCTATCGGCGACGACGAAGATTCCCACCTGGGCGACTTCATCGAGGACAACACCATCCACTCACCCGTGGATGCTGCCACTGGCCAGGGCCTGCAGGAAGCGACCAAGGAAGTGCTGGCCGGGCTCACAGCCAGGGAAGCCAAGGTACTGCGTATGCGTTTCGGTATCGACATGAACACTGACCACACCCTCGAGGAAGTGGGCAAGCAGTTCGACGTAACCCGCGAGCGTATCCGCCAGATCGAAGCCAAGGCACTGCGCAAGCTGCGTCACCCGACCCGTTCGGACTACCTGCGCAGCTTCCTCGACGAGACCTGATAG
>CBDTVJ010000456.1:0-3889 GCA_965363655.1 uncultured Halieaceae bacterium
CCTCGGTGTTTCCCTGTTGATCATGCTGTTGATCAGCGCGCCTCTGACCCTGTCCTTCTCGCACCTGGTGGCCAAGGACGAGATTCTGGAGCAGGTGCCCACCGGGACGATTCAGCTGTCTGGCCTACTGGTGCATGTGCGGGATGTTGATGTCTCCCTGGATGAACCACACCTGGTCAGCATCGTGTTGAGTTCAGAGCGGCATCTGGAAGCTTCGCATGTGGATGAGCTCAAGGCCCTTATCACCGACAAGGTGGGGCAACCAATTCGGCTGGAAGTACAGTCGAACATACGCCGTTGAAGCTGTTTTAGCCCGGCATCTGTAATGACTATTGAGGAATCCAGAGCATGACCACGTCGCAGGACACGTCGCAGTACACGTCGCTGGGCGCCGGGATCACGTGTATCGACGCGGGTTATATGCGTCCAGGCATCGCCTGCTTTTACCTGTTGGAACAGGACGGGGAATACGCGGTCCTGGAGACCGGTACCTCGCACAGTTTTGCTGCTCTGGGACAGCTGCTGGCCGAGCGCAATATCGAACCGGCACAGATTCGCTATATTATTCCCACCCATGTGCACCTCGATCACGCTGGTGGTGCCGGCACCATGATGGCGGCACTGCCCGATGCGCAGTTGCTCATTCACCCACGAGGCGCCCAGCACATGGTCGACCCCGAGCGGCTGGTGGACAGTGCTATAGCGGTATACGGCGAACAAACATTTCGTGAGCTGTATGGGGAAATAAAACCGGTGGATCCAAAGCGTATTCGTCAGCTCGATGATGGCGAGTGTATTGACCTGGGCGGGCGGCGACTGGAGGTAAGGCACACCCGGGGACATGCCAACCACCATTTCTGCGTGTGGGATGAAGTTAGCAGCGGCTGGTTCAGCGGCGACATGTTTGGGGTTTCCTATCCCTGGTTTCGATTTGCAGGTGGTGACTTTCTGCTGCCGTCTACCACTCCCACCCAGTTCGATCCCGATGCCTATCGCACCTCGCTGCGACTATTGGAAGGGTACGATCCGCAGCGCATGTACCTGACGCATTATGGAGAACTGGGCTACTCTGCTGAAAAATCAGCATTGCTGGAGCAGCAGATAGATACCTATTGTGAACTTGCAGCCCTGCATTTCAATGATGTTGGAAAACTGCAGCAGTCCCTGAGCGATTACTCAGTAGATTTGCTGCAACAATCAGCTGCCGGAGCCCCGCAATCACAACTGCGTGAATGGCTTGCTTTTGATATCGAGCTAAATGCCCTGGGTCTGCAGTACTGGCAGCAAAAGATTGCCGCTGCTTAGAATCCATGCTGCGATCAGGGGTGGACCCCGTTGGGCGAAATGTAGAGCGATGATCCTCGGCTAAGTAACACCCGAAGAGCTGGTAGTAACGGAGTCAGCCTCAAGTAGGGCCCGCCGTTTGCGCGCCGCAGCGGTCTGTTGTTCCCCCCGGGGTACCCAGCCCGGCGGCCGCAGCAGATAAGCGAAGCGCTCACTGATGCTGCTGGCGCTGCGCAGGTCACGCCACAGCAGTACAAACTCGCCGAAATGAACATCCAGGAAACTGGCTGTATTCACATCGCGTGTGATACCGAACTCTGCCGGCTCCCTGTCCTCCAATTTTTGTAAGGTACCCATGATCCAGTCACCCAGCAAGGTGATGGAGTTGTAGTTCGTGTCCAGGTAACGGACGTTTTGTGCATGGTGCGCGCGGTGGTAGGACGGGGTTTGCAGGAATTTTTCGAGAATGCCCCAGCGCCGGCGAAACACCTTGTCGCTGACGTGGAGGGTGTTGCCCCATAGCGCATCAACAAAGGCCATTACCGCGATTACGGCAGGGTGAACACCGAGAATCGCGGGGATGAAACCGAGGGTAAATGCCATATAGAAAATGGTTTCCAGGAATGAGTGGTTGAAGCCCACGAACATGTTCATTGATTCGGGGGCGTGATGTGGTGAGTGCAGGCACCACAGCAGGCGAACCTTATGCGCCAGCCAGTGCTGTGCCCAGTAGGTCATCTCGTAAATGAAGAACCCGTATATCCAGCCCAGAGGCGACAGGCCAGCGCTGAAGGGGCTGAGGCTCGCGCCCCACAGGGCAAACAGTAATTTAGTGACAGGGCCGAATACCAGGCCAATGACCAGACTGGCGAGGATCGCGAAGCCCAGTCCTTTCACGACCATGCCATACTCGCCGAGCTTTGCTCGACGGAGCTTGAAGTGTACGAAGGCGAATTCCGCTATGCCGTAGGCGAAGATCGCCAGCATGAATAGCGGAAATACCTCTGCCAGTGGCAGTGATTCGACGGAGAGATTATCCATGTTGCAAGTGTAGGTGCTTCTCCCACTGGTTTGCAATTGCACATCCTACAGCTTGTATTACCGGGTCTGGATTACCGGGTCAGTGCAAGAACAATGCGGGTTATCAGTGTCGTATTCCTCTGCTTGCTATGGTTTGACACTCGTTGGATCACTTTGCTGACGGGCAAGGGCAGCCCGCAGTTGTTCATGGTCCTCCCTGCTCAGCCGGATGCGGCTGGCGAAGAAAAAGGCGACCAGTGACAGCGCAACAATAATAGTGATCGTAAACCAGCCGAGAATTCCCAGGGAGCGGCTGGAGATTTCCCCCGGTGCACTCCCGGGGAGAATGCCGGCAATGTCGATGACGACACCCGCCAGCAGGGCACCAACGCCGGTGGTTGCTTTGCCCACGAAAGTGCCCGCTGCGAAAAACACCCCTTCCTGTCGCTTACCGGTGGCCAGCTCGTGTTCATCCAGTATATCTGCAAGAAGCGATACGGAAATTATTTGCAGGGCGACGATAGTGAAAACCCCGATGCCGGTGTTGAGCCATTGCAAGGCATAAATGAGGGGGTGATCGTTGTCAGGCAGAATGCCCATCAGGCGCGCGCCGGTGAACCAGAAGGAGTTGAGAGCGATGCCCAGGCACGCTAGCTTCAGTATGGTTGGCTTGTCGTAGCGGCGCCCCAGCCTGTTCAATACGCTGAAGGCCAGTAGCGTTGCAACAGCCGTTGGTACGACCAGTCCCGCCAGCTGCTCTGGTTGGAACTCCCAGAAGTAGGTGCCCATGTACAGGGCCAGCGTTGAGTACACGCCGGCTGCCATGCCAAAAGCCAGGTTTGATCCAATGGATATACGAAAGTTGTAATTGCTAAACGCAGTGCGAAAGTCACTGAGGGTCTGCTTCAGTAAGGAGCTGTTGCCTTGATCACTGGCGTTGGGCAGGCGCGGGATGACGGTGCGCGTTCCCCATACGCAGAAGAGGATTGTAGCGCCGGCAAGAAGCGCTGATAGGATGCCATAGACGGTGTAATTATCGGCCAGCAGGCGTCCATCAGTGTCGCCCTGCGACTGGAAAATAAAGATAAATGCAATTGCCGGTAACAGCATCCCCGCCAACCACGCCATTGTTACCCTGGCCTTGGCAATGACCGTGCGTTCATCGTAGTCGCTGGATAACTCGGCGCCCATGGCGGAGTAGGGGATAAAGTAGATGGTGATAAAAGTGCGCAGCAGGATGGATGTCCCGGCCAGCCAGGCAAAAACACCGACCTCGGTGAGTCCCGAAGGCGGGGCGAATAGAGCGATGAACAACAGCGCGGTAGGTAATCCGCCGGCTACCAGCAATGGATGACGTCGCCCCCACCGTGAGCGGAAAGTATCAGACCAACTTCCGACAATGGGATCGCTGATGGCATCCCAGGAAATCGCGATGAACATGGCCAGTCCGGTCAGTGAGCCGCTGAGCCCCTGGACCTGGGTGTAGTAGAACACCACAAAATTCACGAAGGCAGCATCCTTGACGGCAAAGGGCATATTGCCGATGGCGTAGGACCATTTTTCCAGTGCTGTCAGTGTGCGCATT
>CBDTVJ010000457.1:0-3884 GCA_965363655.1 uncultured Halieaceae bacterium
CTATGACAATAACAGCGCTCAATAACCGCATTCAATATCAAATGAACCCTCGGCCACCGCCTGGTTTGAATAACTAGTTGTTGCAAACGATGCCGTGCCCAAAACACGCTTATTCTCTATGGTCACTTCAATCGAATCCTTGACGGCGTGCCAGCTGGTATCGGTGCTATCCTGTCCAACGTGCACTCCCGCTGGCCCACCCCAGTCAATAACGATTTCCACCGATTCATCTTCTTTAGCATGGCCGGCGATGCTCACCACATTGCCTGGATAGACACTGCATTGGGTAGAAGGCACAAAGGTCCAGGTTTCATCGCCCACGGTAATCGTCCCACCCCGCTTGCTCGCCGGTTTAGCTTGCGGTGCGGTAGCCGTCGATGAGTCTGCAGCACTCGCTTGATTAGTCTCATTGTTGTTCTTGTCGCTGCAACCCGTTATGGATATAGCCAGACATAGTGATAGGTATCCAAGGTTTTTCATCTAAAGATCTCCTTATTTCGCCGCAGTTTTGATTCCAAATTAACAAACGCTCATCTGAAGTATAGGACAAATAAGATGGGTGGTGTGAGTAGACCTTTTCGTGAATAATTTCCACACTCCCCGACTCCCCCGAAATAAGTATCACCCATCCCCCGGCATAGTCGGATGCTCTAAAATTTATCACTCTGTGATTATTATGGAAGATGGCGGGCCCAGAAGATCCTTTCCTTTAGAGTGCCCGATTATGAGTCGGTGGGTGTGTGGAGAGGCTGGGCAGTAAGCTGAAGAACCGTAACTATCTGCTCGCTGGCAATCGTTTTGAAATCCGCCCGAATCGCATCAAGCTTGTCTAAAGAGCGCGCAACGAGAAGTAAGTCATATCCTCTTTTCAGGAGTATCTCCGCAATCTCACGGCCTATGCCGCCCGATGCCCCAGTGACCAAGGCAACTTTTCTCTCTTTTTCATCATGCATACTAATAGTCTCAATTTGATTTTTTGAAGGAGTATTTCGTCCACGCTAACTCTCTATTTCCCACGTGAATGGGTTCCTAAAAACTCACACGTATGGACTGTATAAGTGGGCCAGCGAAGAAGCTTGGAATAGAGTGAAGATAGGGAATATCGAAAGGGGATGATAAAATGAGAACCAGTTTGGTCTACTTCTAGTACTTTTTTACTCTATTCTATCAGGCAATATTCTGCAAATCGGTATATCTCTAAACGACCGCTTATAGGCGAAGACGGTATTTCTGCTTCTACGCTCAGCACCGCAAGGGAGGTCCGCTTTCGAGCTGGTCACCCCTGCGTCCCCAGACACCCCGCCAGATCACCCCATGACCATTCCCATGCCTCACGCAGGATTTGCCGAGAGGTGGACACTCTGGGGCAGAGGGGATGCAGATGATCGGCTCTGTAGTCCCCAAGGATGAATGTCAGCTTTTCTGAATAGCGGACCTTCAGGCTTGTAATAGGTGGGGGGCCGCAGTCACCTCGAGGCGGACTAAATTCGGCTTCGATTTCGACTGAAATTTAGTCTCTTACGTGCCAAAAGCAGTCAGTAGCCTCCGTGCGCCTTCTAGTGTATTTAGTACATTGGTGCCGCCGCTATTTTTGACCTTTACTCTGACGTGCGCACTAGTTACCTGTCAGTGAAAGGCGAATCCAATTAAGATTCCACATAGCACCCACTGCATTAATACGCAATGTATGTTCACCGGCGTCCAAGGTCACCGTTGCGGTGTTGGTTACCCAGGATTGCCAGCCACCCGTGTTGGCCACCGCCTGGCTATCGATTTCAACACCATCGATTAGCGTTTTAAAACCCAGGCTGCCGCCCGGGCTGGCAACGCGGTATTCGACCAGGTAGCTGCCCGCACTACCGATGTCCAGCGAATATTCGAGCCAGTCACCGGGGTCAACGAAACCTACATTACTGCCACCACCAGTATCTGTAGTGTTCTCCGTTTGAAAACCGAACATGTTGGTAAACGACTCCGCTTCAACGGTGCCGGGTATGGCAACAACAGTTGCCGTACCACCGCTGCCGGTTTCATCGAGATCGTCGCCCAGCGTATCGGTATCCTGATAAGTTAAACCAAAACCGTAGGGAAACAGTGGCTCATAGGTTTCATCATTACGATTTAGCACTAGCTGGCTTGCTTGACTCGGCCATGAATATGAGAGCTTGCCAGTAAAGTCATAATTAACAGCACCCGCGCCGGTTTTAAAAATAACATCGGCAATACCCGCACCTTCACTACCTGGAAGCCAGGCTGCAACAAATGCGTTAGATGAATTAAGTTCTTTGTTTATCCATAGCGGGCGGCCCGACAGAAAAACTGAAACCACCGGAATCCCCTTTGCGCGCAGGTTTTGCAACAGGGCCAAGTCAAATTTATTGCCGAACTGATATTCGATATTGAATAAATCGCCTGTGTATTCCGCGTAAGGCGTCTCACCAAATACGACAATAGCCACATCGGGGGTCGAGGAAGGATCAAATGTTCCCCCTACACTGAGTGTTGCTTGGCCACCAGCGGATGTCACTGCCGACTCGATTCCCGAAAATATTGAAGTCGCCTGCGGAAAATGGCTATTGTTATTGTCCGTACCCTGCCAGGTAACGGTCCAACCGCCGCTCTGTTGAGAGATATTATCTGCACCACTACCTGCAACAAGAATATTAGAATTGGGATTTAGAGGGAGTAGATCGTCCCTGTTTTTCAGTAACACCAACGATTCACGCACCGCCTGTCTGGCTATATCTCGGTGTGCCGCAGAGGCGAGCAGCGAGGTATTATTGGCAAAGTCTCGATCAGACGGCATAACATTATCAAGCAAACCGGCACGTATTTTTACCCGCAATATTCGGGTAACGGCCTCGTCGACGCGCGCCATAGCAATAGTGCCATTTTTTACCTCTGCGATAGTGTTAGTAACAAAATCCTTCCAATCCCAGGGTACCATCATCATATCGACACCCGCGATGAAGGATTGTGCACAGTCGCTATTGCTACAGCCTGGTACCTGAGCGTGACCGTTCCAATCACTCAAAACAAAACCATCAAAGCCCATTTTTTCTTTCAACACTTCGGTGAGTAGGTATTCATTGCCATGCAGTTTTGAACCATTCCAGCTACTGTAAGATGACATTACGGTTTGCGCGCCAGCACCCAGCGCAGAAACATAGCCCTGCGCATGAATATCACGTAACTCTTCTTCAGTTACCACGGTGTTACCCTGATCATCACCATCTTGCGTACCGCCATCACCCACAAAATGTTTGGCGGTGGCAAGCACATGAGCATGGTCAAATAAGTCGCCAGTATCCACATCACCCTGCAACCCTGCCACCATTTCACCGGCATAGGCTTTTACAATCTCAGGATCTTCCGAGTAACCTTCGTAGGTTCTACCCCAGCGATCGTTTCGCACTACAGCCAGCGTAGGCGCAAACACCCAGTCGATACCGGTTACCGCTACTTCCAATGCAGTCACTTCTCCAATTTTCCGCATCAGCGCTGGATTATTCATAGCCCCTAAGCCGATATTATGCGGGATCATAGTAGCGCCAATGACATTATTGTGGCCATGCACAGCATCGGTACCCCACAAAACTGGGATTGCCGCTCTGCCACCGCTCGTATCGGTACTGGCAAGATAAAAACTATCGGCCAGATCCACCCAATCTGCCACGCTGGCATTCTTGTTTAGACCAGGCCATGAGCCACCGCCGTTCAGTACCGCTCCTAAATGAAAATCCCGAACGTCGTCCGCGGTAATCTCCTGAATTTGGGCCATCACCATCTGTCCGACCTTCTCTTCAAGCGTCATCCCCCCTATGTCAGGATAGTTGTCGTGTCTAATTTTCTATCAATACTCGGGGGGCGCTCAGGAATGAGCA
>CBDTVJ010000458.1:0-3874 GCA_965363655.1 uncultured Halieaceae bacterium
GGCATTGGTTCGCGCGGCAATTACTACGAGGAGTCAGGTGCACTGAGGGATATGCTACAAAGTCACCTGATGCAGTTACTGACCCTGATCGCGATGGAGGCGCCGGTGTCGATGGACGCCGAGGATATGCGCGACGAAAAGGTCAAAGTACTGAAATCTATCCGCACCATCAAGCAGCAACATGTTCATGCTCACGCGCATCGTGCGCAATACAAAGCCGGGACAATCAATGGCGAGGCAGTCGGTGGCTACCTGGACGAGGACGGCATTCCTGCGGACTCTACCACCGAGACCTATGCCGCCCTCAAAGTCTATATTGATAACTGGCGCTGGCAGGGCGTGCCTTTTTACCTGCGCACTGGAAAACGCATGAAGGAATCCCAGTCGATGATTGCGATATGCTTCAAACAACCACCCCAGCAGTTCTTCAAAGGCACCGGGGTCGATGCCGAAGCACGTAATTGGCTTATCCTGGGCATCCAGCCGGAAGAGTGCCTGCGTATGGAAATGACCGTCAAAGAGCCAGGGCTGGAGATGCACACGCGCACCGCCAGCCTCAATGCCAGCTTTAAAGAAGTCGATTCAAAAAGTATGGACGCCTATGAGGACCTGCTACTTGACGTCATAGAGGGTGATCAATCCCTGTTCCTGCGCTGGGATGAAGTGGAGTGGGCCTGGCGCGTTGTCGATCCGGTTATTCGCGCCTGGGCCACTGACGACAAGAATATTGATACCTACCAGGCAGGCAGTTGGGGAGCAATGAAATCCCTGCGTTTGTTCGACAATGAAGACGTCACCTGGCGGCACAGCATCGGGCCGGAGGTCCGTGACGAAGAAAGTTGAGTAGCACCAGGCCTTATACGAAAATCTGCTATTGGAACTATAGATAATCTCTTTATTGTCTTATGTCTTATTACCAGGGCCTACTACGCTTAATCAACAATTTGGCCCAAATGTCACCGCCTGACCCGACAATCCGCCAGGACAGAAGCAGGAGTAAGTGGCAGGGGGGGATTGAAATGAATAAATACCTTATCCGGTCAGTGACTGCATGCATATTGGCTTTCAGCGCCAACTCAGTATCTTCCGCGGTAGTCAACGACATTGGTGGTGACACGGTCCCGGGCGCATCAGCAACCTATGACATACTCTCGATCGATGCCTTGTTTACACTAACCGATGTAACATTCATTGTTAACCTCAGCAGCAATCCACTCGCACCATCTTCTGCTGGTGCTTCCGGGATCTATGGTTTCATCGATATTGATATCGATAATAATGCTGCGACAGGAATTACATCGAACATCGATAGTTTGGCCTCTCCCTTTGGCAATACTGGTCTCGGTATGGAGTATTCCCTTAAACTTTCTAGCGAAGCCAGCCATGCAGGTTTTGTTGATCTTTTCGATCCTATCTCGTCGACGACAACGACTGCGCCGATCACTTATGGCATTAACATGTTTTCGATTACAGCACCGCTTAGCCAACTGGGAAATGATGATGGCTTGTTAAGTTATTCTGTTGCAGTAGGTGACTCAGCCAATGTTACTGATCAGGCAGTCGATGCTTTTGTACTGGCGGCTACCAGTAGCCTCGCACCAACCGTTGTATCGGTGCCGGCAGCCTTCTGGCTATTCGGCTCAGCCCTGCTTGGCTTGTGTGTGATTAAACGCAGGAACACGTAGACGCAACACCTGGCATGTAGCGGCGCTTGTCGAGGCTGTATATTGCCTCCGATTTGTTCGGGCTAACTCCGCCTAATAGGCGGGTGTGGCACCGACAGGTGCCATGTGCTTTGCCGATGCAGAGATAAATCAGTCTTGCTTAGCGGCTGGCGGTAAACCTTCGCATGCCTTTCTTTCCAATTCCTCAAGCCAAAGCTGGTGAAAATGAAACATTCGATTGGGCATGAATAGCTTGCCAAGCCTGGCGAGCCAACCATGCTGTGTTTCTTCTGTCAGCACAGTACAGCCTCGGGACGAGGGGCTCAAAACCCATGCATGATAAACGTCGATACCGAGAGAATGGGCAGTCCAGGCTATGCGTTCATCAGGAACACATTCAACCACCGTTGAAACGATCGTTACACCGAAGGTCTTCCAACGAAACCGTGTCCCTTTTTCAAGATTGGGTTCTGGTCCCTCGAGAATAGTGACATTTGCTGAATTGACGTACCAGGATGGCCAGGCGGGTGCGCAAGTCAACCATGCCCACACATGCTCGGGCGAGGCGGCCATATCCAACTCATTGCGAACATGAACAGGGCAATTATCGGGCTTGTAGTGGTCAGGCCATTGAATCTCGAGTGGCTCGTTCATATCGTTTCCATCTTATTGCGTAACGTTGGTTGCTGTTCAGAATAGCAGATTCTGGACGACCACTTTGGGCGTTGGGAGAACTTAGCCCAAGGGCGCTAACACCTCAAGGCAGTCACATTGATGGGCCTGGTTAGATTGTCTAAGCTACCTCCAGCCATGCAGCCACTGGCTCACATCCTGCAAGTCTCGCCAGTCTATTGGAATCTGGCGATTCGATATAACGGGTTCTATGAAGCAGGCAATGACCGCGCCCTCCTCGTCAAATTTAATTTCCGATACCAGGAAGTGCTTTTCCTTGTTTGTCGGGTTCACTGCTGTCCACTTGCTGCTGAGCAGTTTTCTGGGGTTAATTCTGTTCACCAGGAATCTCCAAATTCAGAGAGCTGTTCTAATGTCATTTCATCATTTCCCAGTTGTTAGGCCTGCAACAAGGATAGAATGAATTGCAAGGAAACTGACCTGTGTGTGCAATCACAGGCCAGGGTTCCAGATATAGTCCGTTAACACCTTCTAAGCGACAGCAAGCAGCGGTCGCGGTATTTAAACCCTACCCCACTAACATTACCCGATAGAGCCCGGCAAGGTCACCGGGCCTGTCTGCGGCGTCCCGCCAGTACCAGGCCAAACAGCGCCGAGCCGAACAACCAGGCGGCCGCGGGCAATGGCACCGCGCTCGTGCTCAGCGCATTCAGGTTGTCACCGGGCGCCAGACCAAGGGCTACATCCGGGACAAGAACGCCGAGAAATCCGGTGATGTCGGCAAACAGGATGTCGCCTGGTGCGACGCCATAGCCAACCAGCGAAGCAGAAGCCGGGTCGAGGGAAAACAGGACGATATCGCCCGCATCGAAGACCCCAACAAGTCCACCGTCAAACACTGTGAGCGCATCGAGTTCGTCTAACCCAAAAGTCCCCAGACCCAGCATACCTTCGAGGGCGTAGATCCCCCCTGCCCCCGCGAAGCCGGGAAGCCCCGCGCTGATGAACACATCCGCCCCGGTAAGGCCAACCGCGAGTAGTCCAGCGCTTGCAGTATCAGCACTCCAGTAAATAGCGCCGCCGCCGGGCGGTGGCCCGGTTATCGAAGAATCGTAGCCGTCCACCCCTTCGAACGAAGGATTTGCAAATCCTTCCAGCAGGCCCAGGGGACTCACGGAGGGCGTGCTCCCGTCGCCATCGTGCACCAGTACATTGGAGCCCGCACCGCTTGAGCTGAACACATCAGTGTGCGCATCGAATAGAGGGGCCTCCGCCGCGACCGCTGTACCCGGCGCACCAACTGCAAACCCGTCGACACTGAAATCAAAGCCCAGGATGGCGTCAAATATCCCGCTACTGTTGTACGAGAAAGCATCAACATTGAACGCGCCAGCAGGCGCCGGACCGCCTCCAGAAAGCACCAGCACCGGGGGGGCGCCGACGGCACCCGCAGGACCGAGAATATCATCCGGCGGCGGCGGCGCGAAGAGTACGTCAAGCTGTGGAGCGCTGGGCCCTGCTGCTCCGGGGCCGACCGAGAAATTCTGCGCCAGGGCCTGTTGCCCGACAAACAGTAG
>CBDTVJ010000459.1:0-3872 GCA_965363655.1 uncultured Halieaceae bacterium
AACGACAGCATGTGCAGCGCAAAAAAGATGATAGACAGCGTGAATACCGTAGAAATCTTGTACTGACTGAACAGCATGAGAAACGGCAGCAGAAACACCAACAACATCAGCACAAGTGACTGGATCATACTGATTCCCTGCCGGATCATATAACCCTCACCGATGGCCGCAGGCGCTTTCACCGCCGCGCCTATTCCCACCACCGCTGTTCGAGCCACATCCCGTCCAAAATTGTTTAATGCAGACAGGTAGCCTTTTGTCTTGCCAATGAAACCGTCGCTCGCTAGGGCAGCTGCGAATTGGTCCTGCGAGGTCACACGATAGCCAGTGGACATTGGCAGCGTTAAACCCAGCGCCTGCTTGGTTTGCTCCACCGCCAGGTACTTTCGCAACAGCACATTTTCACGTTCGGTGGTTGATAAGGTGCTGGTCGTCGCGTCCGATACCAGGCCGCCACTGGTGTAGACCATCTCATCCAGCACCGCCGGGTCTATCGAATCCAGGACGCGAATGCGGATGCCGTGCCCTGAATGGGACCACCATTCATTGCAGTTTGGATGCCCGCCCGCCGCAGTATCAGCCTCAAAGCCCGAATCGCGGGTGGCATTGAAAGCGAAATCCGGGTTCGGATTATAGGCGTAATAGGTATCGTAATACCCGCCATGCGTCTGGAAGTAGTTGGAGCCCAGCCACAGCGTATCTTTCAATTCAGCTGATGTCAGCGTCGAGGTGTCCGAACGCAGAAGCTTCGAGCGGGACGGACGGTAACAATGATCTGTGAATTCCGCCAGGTCCTTACGCAAGTCCGGGTCTTCAATCGCTTCATTGGCAAGTTTGAACTGTACCGAAGCCAGATCATTGGAACAGGGAATCCCCGCCAGGCTTGCGGATACCACCGCCTTGCTCAATGTATGGAGCGTCGCCCACCAGATCGGTGCTTGCCCGGTCTTCCCGCCCAGTGCGGTCAGTGTCGTGTCGTAGGTTGTGCCTGTGGCCGTACCGACCACCGGCGCAGCGGCGGGTGCTCTGCAATCCAGCGCGGGCTTTACATAGGTCATCTCTCCAAGCGTGACATCCAGCACTGGTATCGCCGCAAAGACAATCACGCCGACCATCATGTACAAGTCCGTCTCAATCTTCTTCAGCGACTGGAGGCCCGCGCTGCCTTCATCATCGCCGGCGCGACGACTGCTCACTATATTACCCACCATCATGGTAATTAGAGGCACAAAAACCAACGCCGTATCCACGAGTACCGCCCAGATTTCCTTGTACATGATCCACGCAAACAGCGTGGTAACAAACTCAAAATAACTGCCTACGCCCACAAGCCCAGCCTCCCCAAATAGCTGATATGGATACACGCTTCCATAAACAGAAACACCACCAATAGTTTGTGGCGCAACGCCATCCAAACCGCCCGTTTGGATATATAGCCCTGTAGGTCCGGGGGGAACCATCGCGCTACCAGTGCAGACCAATAGCACCACATCAATATCACAACAGCGACTCGCGCGAGTGCCAAACTCCAGCGCACCGGCTCAATTGCTCCATAGGCACGGTCGGTCATCCCAAAGAGCACGCTTGGGTCCATCCCAAGACGCCAGGCGATGTAGGTCACGCAATACAACACCACCGTGCCTCCAATGAGCCACAGTGCCGCCGTTCTCACGCTCACCGCCAGTCCTTTATCAGTGCTGTGTATCAATTGTGCGTCGCTCCATCTTCAAAGCGCGTCGCCGGTATTTCCTCGCCGATCGGTACTGCCTTGCGTGCCTTATCCCTTGTCAGTAAGTACGAGGTAGTATTGGTGGCAACCCGTCTGCGCACATCCATCTCGAATAGTAAGTTGTCGATCTCTTTCTCCAGCTCTCTGGCATATTCCGTCAGACGTTCAGGCGCCACACCTGTACTGGCGATATTGGGTTCCCTCATGCCCGCCAGCATGGCTCTTCGAGCGATCATCGCCCGCTCCATGGTGCGCGACAGCGCCATCTCACCCGCCAGGCGAGAGATCAGTGCCCCCTGCTCCTCTGGCTTTTCTTCCCGGATCGCTTCAATGACCCGCCGACTGACCAACATGCCGGGGCCACCTGAAACCTCTTCCAGCTCCACCATTGTCGGTGCACTGCCCGACAGTACCAGGGCATCGAGATCCAATATGATCTGATCCTGCTCTTTGGTGACCTGGGCTGCCAGCCCTTTACCCGATTGGTTCCTGACCTTCTCGCAGTTCTTGCAGGTACGGATTTTCTCCTCCCCCACCACTTCAACCATCCACTCGGCGAACCGCTCCGGCTCCACCCACTCCTCACAGATCGCTGCGCCGGCGCAGGTACTGACCGTCGAGCTGGCATTCCCGGGTGCACGGTTGATTAACAGGTTGTAGCCCGCGCGGGCTGTATCACCCACCAACTCAATCGGCGGCTGTCCACTGCCACCGCGCAGGTCCCCGTCCACCCAAACCACACCCGCGTCCACACCCTCTTGAGTGGACTTCTCCTTAGTCTCCAGGATTTCCGCACCACTGGTCTGAGATTCCTTGGACCACCAACCTCCCTTGGCGACTGTCTCCCAGCCGTTATTGCTCATTACATCATCCATCGCCCCTACCATGTCCTCACAACTGGTTTGCGCAATGTGGTATTCCTCAGACCCCTGCAAAATGCCATTTTGCAACAGGTCATACAGGGCTGGATTCACTTTCTGAATCACCAGTCCCGGCAAGGACGCCACCGCACCCGTGGCGGCTGAAATAACACCGCTCATCAAGTCCGAGAACGCCCCTTTGATGCCCTCCAGCTGCTGCTCCACCGATAGGCTCATATCGAAGTCGCTACAGATTAAATCGGTGTTCCAGGAAACATCCGCGCCGAGCTCGAAAGTACTGGCTCGATTGGTTGCTGACCGGGAGATGGGTTCACCACCTCCCAGCGTGTAGTAAAACTCATCGTCCAGCGCGACACTCGTCGTCGCCTGGACCAGCGCCAGTGCGCAAACCAACAGCGTTACTTTTCTCACGCTTAACCCCCTGTATGAAAGATCAAAGCGGCACCTTCCTGTGTACAACAGGAATAAGGTCGCCATAGTTGCCAGGCATTACCCATGGTGGGATTGAGCCGACCAGAGTAGGGGTCGGTCAACGACATGGTGTCATCAATGTCCGGCAAGTAAGTGCAGCCTTTGACAGAGGGAACCAGTTGTTGCCACAAGAACTCCGTGTCTTCGCCGGGGGGCCAGTAGCCCTGCCTCATCGCCGATACCGTCACCGGCCAGTACACATGCGGTTGCCAGGGCTGGCGCACGATGTCCACCGCGCGCTTGGCCGCCACCAGTGAGGCCTTATAGTCATGCCCCTGGTCCACAAAGCCAATGCGCGGAAACAACCCGGCAAACGTGGTTGAGCCTTTTCCCACGTTGTGGAAGGCATAATAGGTCGTCCAGCCGGTCTCCGCCGTGGGGTCGCGCCAGTTGTAGTCGTCTGTACTGATAAAATACGGTAAGTAGCCCCAGATGCCCGGTTCACAAAATAAGGAATCTACGTCATCGGCCAATGCGTGATACAGATACACGCCCGGACTACCAATAATGTCGGCGTTCTTGAACCGCAACGCCTGCTCTCGGGTGGTTTCCCCTCCCTCAGTGCTGCTGCCGCCTTCCTCAGCAAAACTGGTAGGACTTGAGTAATGCGCGGTATCCGTCCAGGGACTCTTCCCAATGACCGGATAAGCCGTCACCACCGACTCGGCAATGTTGTGTTTGACCTTGACGGAAAAATCGAACTCGCAGACCAGGGCGACACAGGTCATCCAGATACAAATGCCCGTGACTTCAAAATCCATGCAGCCGATATCAACTGCAGCCTCTAAGAT
>CBDTVJ010000460.1:0-3869 GCA_965363655.1 uncultured Halieaceae bacterium
CAATACATGCAGTGGCTGGGATTGCTCACAGAAGATATTCGCTATGTCATGCCGTCGCGCATCAACGTGCAGGTGAATAATCGCGATCGAGGGCAGGAGGATATGATCAGTATCGAGCGGGAGCTGGAGGGAGAGGATTCCATGGGCTGTCCGATCCGCGAGGAGGGTTATATCCTGCTGATGGTGAGGGCCGAGCGTGCCTACAAGATCAATTCATGGTCGGAGAATCCGCCGTCACGTACACGACGCATCGTTGGCAATGTGGAAGCAATGGAGCGAAGTGGCGAGACGCTGCACGTACTAAGCAACTTTCACCTTTACTATGCCCGCCCCGGCAACGCGGATGCGATCTACAGCGGGCAGCGTCGTGATACCTTGCGCGCCGAGCCGGAAGGCTATCGCCTGGCGCGACGCGAGGTGGTGATGGATTATGCCAATATCGAGTTGCCGACGCTGGGCTTGTTTTTCTAGGGCGCATGCCTGCCGCCACAGGAATTGGAAAAATTGCGAGTTGGCTGTTGCATTCCGGCGCTGTGCAGATCACTCTAACCCCGGGTCGAGAGTCTGCCTTCCATTAGCAGATATCTATACGGGCGATGTCATATGAGGTGTTCTGCTGGTGGGGCTACAGGCCAGGCGATGGGTGAAGGGCATCCTGCTACTTCTGGTGGCGGGCGTGCTCATGCCCTTGCCTGCACTGTCCATGGCGGAAGAACTGCCCGCTGCCCGCCAGGATTACGGCGACGCCATCAAGGCGATCGATCGCGGTAGCTGGACAGAGTACCAGCGCTTGCGCCCGGGGCTGGACGACTACCCGCTGGCGATCTACCTCGACTATTTCCAACTCTCCCGGCAAGCGGCAAAAGTGCGTCCGACGGAGGCCAATCGTTTTCTAGCCCGTAGCGAAAATTCCCCCTTGCCCAATCGTTTCCTCGCCGTTTACCTGCGACAGGCGGGCAAGAAAAAGCGCTGGGGTGATTTCCTGCAGGTAAAACCTACGGAGCCCAACAGTACCGAGCTGAAGTGCTATTATTTTCGCGCGCAGCTGGCCCAGGGCGATAAGGCAATCGCCTGGGAAGGGGCCCGGCGGCTGTGGGTGGGTGGCAAATCCCAGCCGAAAGAATGTGATCCCCTGTTCGAGGCCTGGCAGGCCGCTGGTCAGCTGACAGATGACATCGTGTGGGCGCGCCTGCTCAATGCTTTCGATGAGCGCCAGGGTTCATTGATGCGCTATGTGGCGCGCAAGGGCAGTGCGCAGCTGACGCCCTGGTCGGATAAGTTACTTGCCGTTTATGCTCGCCCAGAGTCCTTGCGTCAGCAGTCCCTCCCTCCTGAAAACCCTTATTCGGCGGACATTGCCACACAGGGCCTGGTGCACCTGGCGCGTTACAGTCCCGAGAAAGCACTGTCCTACTGGGCTGATTATCAGCGTCAGATGACATTCAGTGCGGAGCAGGAGAGCAAGGTCGACTATGCAATTGCCCGCCACAGCCTGTTTGCCCGCACAGCAGCTCACATCCCCTGGTTGCAGGATGCCCTGGCCCGCCTCGACGACGACAAGCTGGTGGGAATTCGCCTGCGCTGGGCACTGTCTGAACAGGACTGGGGGGCGGTAGGGCAGACCTTGCCGCTGTTGTCCGAGACAGGACAGCAGGAAAGTGCATGGCGCTATTGGCAGGCAGTTGTATTGGATAAAAGCGGTGACGTAGAGGGCGCCAACGAGGCAATGGCGCAGCTTGCCACAGAGCGCGGCTATTACAGTTTCCTCGCGGCGGACCGCCTGGGCCTTGCCTACGCATTTAACCATGTGCAGTTCGACCTGGCTGAACCTGCAACGCTGCAACAGTTGCCAGCTGTCCAGCGTATCGAGGAGTTGAACTTTCACCAGGAAGAGGGCCTGGCGCATTCAGAGTGGGCCAAGGTACTGCAGGATGCGGCGGATCCACAGCAACAGCAGCAACTGGCGCAGATGGCCTCCTCCCAGGGTTGGCATCGGATGGCCATAGATGCGGCCAATCGCGCCCGCGCCTGGGATTTGCTGGACCTGCGTTTTCCTACACCTTACAAGGCCGTGTTCAATTCCCAGGCCGCGGCGCAACAGGTGCCACCGACGGAGCTGATGGCTATCGCGCGCCGCGAAAGCGCCTTCTTTGCCCAGGCCAGGTCGCCGGTGGGCGCGCGGGGGCTGATGCAGATCATGCCGGCCACGGGTAAGCAGGTGGCGAAGTCTATCGGGCAGCCCCACAAAAACTCCGATCTCTACCAAGTGGAGCACAATGTGCTGTTGGGCAGTGTCTATTACCGCCAACTGCTCGACCGCTTCGACGGTAACCGGGTATTTGCGCTGACGGCCTACAATGCTGGCCCCCACCGTGTGGACCGTTGGCGCAGAAAGTCGGGCCAGAGCCTACCCGTCGATATCTGGATAGAGACGATTCCCTTTCAAGAGACACGCAACTATGTACAGGCGGTACTGTCCTACAATGTGGTGTTCCAGTACTTGATGGGTGATACTCACAGCCTGCTGACCCCCGGGGAGCGACAGGCCCGGTACTGAGTCCACCAAGCCCGGCCTGTTATTCGCTGGAGCCTTCTTTTTTACAGGGTTTAATAGTTCGATATGCGCGATACCCGCCCTTTGCTGTTACACAGCGATTTCCCGCCCATTCACCGCGGAGTCCTGGATACCCTGCAGGTCAACCTGGGCTATCTTTGCAATCTCAGCTGCGTGCATTGCCACGTTAATGCCGGTCCACAGCGCACCGAACAGATGGATCGGGACACGGTCGACCAGGTGCTGGCACTGTTGGAAAGCGCCGGTGTGCAAACACTGGATCTCACCGGCGGAGCGCCGGAGCTAAATGCGCATTTTCGTTATCTGGTGCGCAAGGCCAGGGCGCTGGGCGTGCGGGTCATCGACCGTTGTAATCTCACGGTACTGTTTGAGCCCGGCCAGGAAGACCTGGCTGGCTTCATGGCCGAGCAGGGGGTGGTGATTACTGCATCGCTGCCGTGCTACCTGGAAGAAAACGTGGAAGCGCAGCGTGGCAAGGGTGTGTACGACACCAGCATCAAGGCCCTGCAACTGTTGAATGGCCTTGGCTATGGCGATGAACTGGAATTAAACCTGGTCTATAACCCTATTGGCCCGTTGTTACCCCCTCCGCAACAGGGCTTGCAGGATGATTACCAGCGAGAGTTGGGCGAGCGTTTTGATGTTCGTTTCAACCAGTTACACACCCTGACCAATATGCCCATCAGTCGGTTCGGCTCGGTATTACTGGCCCAGGGGCAGTACGTGGAGTATATGCAGCTGCTGCGTGATAACTTCAGTCATGCCAACCTGGAGACGCTGATGTGCCGCAGTCTCCTCAGTATCGACTGGCAAGGTTATGTCTACGATTGCGATTTTAACCAGATGCTGGACCTGCCGCTGCTGGCCAACGATGCCCGTCGGCATATCGGGGAGTTGCTGGAAGACCTGGAGCTGGAGGGCAACCCTATTGTCACCGGGGAGCACTGTTTCGGTTGCACGGCGGGGCAGGGTAGTAGCTGTGGGGGTGCGCTGGACGCTTGATGCAGGCCGCCGCGAGCTTTGTGATTCCCGTATTGAACGAGCAGGCCATTATCGGTGAGCTGCTGCTGGACCTGCGCCAGCGATTCCCCGACTGTGAGCTGCTGGTGGTGGACGGGGGTAGTAGCGACCGGACAGTGGCTGTGGCCATGCCCCTGTGTGACCAACTTATGGTCAGCGATCCCGGGCGGGCGATACAGATGAACCTGGGCGGCCTGGTGGCCAGCTCGGAGTATGTGTTTTTCCTGCATGCGGACAGTCGTCCTGGCCTGTCCGCTACAGAACTGCAAACCTG
>CBDTVJ010000461.1:0-3845 GCA_965363655.1 uncultured Halieaceae bacterium
AATATCTTACCAATGCCACCACCAACCGGGATAACCCATTCATCGTCGTCCGCCTCCCAGTTATAGCTCATCGTCGGCGAGGTATTAAGATAGAAGTCAGGCGTGTTGTAATTGACGAAATACTGCAGTGTCGACGAATTGACATCTGCGGCATCGCTGTCGCCAGCAAAATCCCAGAAATGCTGCCCCAAAATACCAGCGACCCAGGGACCCCGTATGGTCAAGGCCAGCGCTGCCGGTCCACCAGACCATTTGTCATTGCCGAGGCTGTCGTCTGTATTAGTAGGCATATTCACTGTAGGGCCGAAACCCCAGATGATTTCGCCAGGTTCTGCCGGGGAGAAAAAAGCCTGATAAGTGATGTTTCTCAAGCCCGTCTCATCACTCATACCCGGGTATGCACCTTCCCTGTAGGCCACAGGTATAATGAAACGGTTGATAAGGTTCAAACGGCCGAGGTTGACCGGATAAACCGGCTGCATCTCCATCTCGTAGGCGAAGGCATCCTCAGGACCTCGATCAAATTCAAATTTATTCTTGATCGGCAGGCTGATCATAGCAGCGACTGGGTTCTGGGAAGCCCTTGCCAGCTCTGCATCAGCATTTTCGCCGGGCTCAATGGTGCCGTCACCATCCTCACCGGCGGCATAAGAAAAAGCCGGTGTAACAAGAAGAGAAGTCAAAATCAGAATAATTTTTTTACAATTCTTCAAATCTTTTCCTTTAGGCAGACATGCACACTTCCCGCTCTTTGGGCGCCAGGGTGTTGAGTCTGTATTTTGCAATTCAGCGGATACAATCACACCCGCTCACCATAGAGGCAAGAGGGCGGGTGAACATTCACATTATTTTCTGCAGAGCCTAATAATTACCTGCGCCCCAATTTCGATCTAGATTGTCCCATTCAGGAACCTGCATGATCGCTTCACGCGGGTCGAAGGGAAGCTTTTCTGGATCGAGGCGCGGTTTGGAAGCTTTGATGGTTTCAGGACGCGCATTGACCACGTTTTTGAACGGAAAGTCGCGATTTTGTCCCTTGTCTGGATAGGCATTCTTAAACATGAGGTGACGGGTTTTCATGATGCTGAACATCGTCTTGGCAGGAAATAGCTGCAACATCATTGGGTGGACTTCGCGGGGGTCATTGTAGAGATCGTAGAACTCAGCGCCGCTCAGGCCCGGTACCGCATTACGCCAGTCGCGCTTGTAGCGCCCTTTCACGGTAGCTGCCAGTTGATTGCCTGTGTAGATAAAGACGTAGTCTCTTCGGCTCTGGGCATCACCCTCCAGGAAGATCGCAGTCTGGTCCACACCGTCAATAATACGATCAGTCGGAATGTACTTTTTCGCCCCCGCCAGGTTGGCGAAGGTCGTAAACAGATCCGTCTCGTGAATGATGTCACCGACAATCTGCCCCTCTTCTATGACTCCGGGCCAGCGGGCATGCGCAGTAACACGAACACCACCTTCCAGAAAATCACCTTTGCCTCCACGGTATAGCGTCTCGACCATTCCGACGGGGCCGTGGTGGACCATGGGGCCATTATCGGCCATGAGAATGACCAGGGTATTTTCCTCGATGCCCAGTTCCTTCAGTTCAACCATGAGTTCACCGACATAAATATCGAAACGCGCAATGGCTTCCTGGATCATGCCAGCAGACGAGGTGATTTTTTCAGGAAATCCTGTGAACGGCGTCATCTGTGGCCAGAACGCTGCATAGAATGGTTTTTTCGCGGCAACATTCTTTTTCATAAATGCAGACAGGCGCTTTTTAGACTCCCCATCCATAGCATTATAGTCTTCAATATTGGGCGGTTGTCCATTGGGCGGCTGTCCCCACTCTTTAACTGGGCCGCCTTTGACACCCTCAAGCGCCCAGACATAGCCTCTGGGCTTCCAGCCGTCGTCGATGTCGTAGGGATCAGGAGCCACAATGCCTTTGTTTAGAACGCCCGGCCGGATTGCGCCAGCCCGCTCGAACTGGGGAGGATACATACTGGGCACCTGGTTATAAGGCGTCCATAGTGCTTCGTCAAAACCCTGGTTGTTCAAATAGCTGGATTCCACATCGCCAAGGTGCGATTTGCCGTAGAACGCAGTCGCATAACCGGCTTTGCCCAGCACTTCAGCCATTGTTACTTCTTCAGCAGCCAGGCCCCCGTACTCATAAGGAAATCCCACGTTGTACATGCCATTGCGTACGGCGTGGCGTCCGGTCATTACAGCGGCACGGCTGGGTGTGCAGGAAGGCTCGGTGTACATCCGCGCAAAATAGATGCCTTCTTTGCTAAAATTGTTAATATTCGGCGTTTCCCAACCACGCGCTTTCTGGATCTGTGGTACACCCACTTCGCCAACAGCCGTGTCATCCCACATGATGTGAATGATGTTTGGTGGCGTTCCGTGTTTTTTGCGCAATGCCTTCAGTTTCTTTTGCAGTTCCACATCCTGGGCTGCCCACTTCTCTCCATGCTGGGACTCCAGAACGTAATACTCGGCGTCGTGGATAATATCCTTGGCGCTGGCCGCTCCCACTGCCAAGAGCATCGGGGCAATGGCTGCTGCCATAATATTCAAACCTGCTGTTCTCATTTGTGAACTCCCATTCTCATCTATCACTACCAGGGTGCTTTCCTGATTGAACGGCGAACGGCTGCGCGCACCATCGTGGTTAATTCAAAGTGCATTGTAGGAAGTTCTTCGTATACACTGTATCAAGAATGCGAATATTATCGTGACACTATGAATTATCAGGTCAGACAAGATTTCGGTAGCTTCGAGGAATTCAACAGCTTTAACCATGGCTGGGATACGGACTTTAGCATGTGCTCGACCCATCCCTACCAGGCTCGGATCGAACAATTTTCCTCAGATAAGATTCTTGTCAACACTGCCAGTTTTTCCCAAGGCACTATTCAACGCGGCACGACTCCCGCGGGCATGTATACCTTCGCCTTACCCGTCCTCATTCGTGGTCCGATGCATTGGCGCAGCATTCCCATACATACACAGTGCCTGATGGCGTTCCCGGAAAATCGTGAACTGCAGGCAGTAGCAAATGGCCCCATGAGCATGTGCACAATATCAGTGCATGAACACAGGTTAGGTAAACAGCTTGCGGTATCCGACGAACACACCCGTCACGCCCTGAACAAAGGCGGAGCGACGGAGTTACAAGCCCACCAGTGGCATAACTTGCATAAGCTGTTGCGCTTCTATTCTGAATGTTTGACCCATCATGGTGATAACAGATGCAGCAAGTTACTAGAGGAAAACCTGCTTGACGGCATCCTGGACCTGTTGATAGGAAGCGCCACAGCAGGTGTTCCGATCAGACCGGAGGCAGCCGCCCGAAACACGCGTCGCGCGTTAGACTATATGTATGCTCTGCGACGCGAGCCTATGATTATTGCCGACCTTTGCAGCGCACTGGGTATCAGTCGTCGCGTGTTGGAATTAAGCTTCAAAAAGTATATTGGTTTATCGCCCAAGCAATTCAGCAATCAGCAGCGAATGCATTCTTGCCATGAGGAGTTGCTCCGAGGCTCACCCCAACATGATTCTGTGAGTCAGGTGGCAATGAGTTGGGGTTTCTGGCACATGGGGCAATTCGGCAGTGACCACAAAAAGCTGTTCGGCCAAACGCCCAGTGCCACTCTGGCGAAATAACGGGTGGGAATTCCGATCCAGTAGATTGTCAGGCAACAGACCTTAATCTCGACCGGCCCGGCGAGGGCCTGGTAGCGGTCAATCAACAGCCCATGATCGATCTGTACCAGAGGATGCGCAAGTAAACAGCGCGGGCACCTTGACCCGCTATTTCAGATTATTCTCTTTCTTGA
>CBDTVJ010000462.1:0-3842 GCA_965363655.1 uncultured Halieaceae bacterium
CCCGGGGCAAGTACTGGCCGGAGATGGTGGTCCGTTTGAGCGCGGATGTAAGCAGCACGCCATGAAGTTTTTATCGTATCCGGTCACTGTCTTTCATGCCCATCCCGGTGGCAGGGCATGAGCAGGGGTGTGCGGGCCAAACCCTCCCAGGACGGTGTTGCCCTGGCTATTCTGGTGTGGTTTCTTGCGGCCATGTCACTGCTGGTGGGAGGCATTGTGTTGCAGGCCAGGGTGGACGTTAAGCTGGCTCAGTTACATGCTGCCCAGGCTCGTGCGGGCGCAGCGGCGGATGGTGCCATTCAGTTGGCACTGATGGATCTATTAAGCCAGGAACTGGAGGGCGATTTCGCCAAGCGAGCGTCTCACCAGGGGGCTTTTACCGTTGGGAAATATAATGTGGCGGTGAGTTTCACTCCCCTTGCGGGCTTGATTGACCTCAATAAGGCCCCCCAGGAACTTTTGTTTGCGTTGTTCTCGTCAATAGACGACCTGGATGAAAATGTGGCGGAAGAGCTCGCCCTCAATGTGGTAGAGTGGCGCACATTGAGTTCCGGCCTGGAAGATACTGCTGTCGAGGAGGATGCCGAGCCAGGTTCTGGCTTGGCTGACGAGGCCGGGGAAACCGAATTACGCCATGATAGCTTTGAAGCAATAGAGGATTTACTGCTGGTACCGGGGATCGACAGGACTATTTACGAGGCGGTGCGCGACGCCGTCTACGTGAGTGAAGCGGGGCAGCCCGGGGTGGATTGGATGTCGGCGCCCGTGTCTGTATTGCGCGCCCTGGGCGACGTGGATGAAGAATTTGCTATCGAAGTGGTTAAATCCCGTATTGATCAACCAGTGGAAGAGCAGCTGGCGCCGCTGGAGCTCGACATGGGCTTTCAGGAATCGACGGCATTGTCATCGTTTCGCGTTGACGCCCTGGTGAAATCCGATGAAATCCTGTTTCGCCGACGCCGCTGGGTTGATCGTTCCTCGGCGGGTGCCGATGGCCTCCCCTGGCGTTTTGTTCGCACAGAAGCTGTGAGAGTGGTGCCCCAGGCTGAAATGGATATCCTGGCGGTACTGGAGGCTGCGCATGCTGGAAACTAGTCAGCCCTGGAACCTGTTTGGTTATGATCTGCGCCGCGGCGTCCACTATTTTCGAGCTGGATGGCGTGATTTCCTGTGGGGCGATGGGTCTCCTGTGCTGGACGCCATAGACGAGGTCGTCCAGGCGCACCAGGATGACGGTGAGCTGCGTTATTTCAGGGCCGGGAAGCCGGTCAGTGCTCCTGCGGCGCCAGCGGAGGTCGTGGCCGAGGCTATTGTTCTTCCCGAGCAGCTGGTGTTATCCAAGAGATTGTCCCTGCCCGCGGCGGCGGAGGCGGAAATCGAATCGGTACTGGCGCTGGAGGTCAGTTCCAGCAGCCCTTTTCCACAACGCGATACCTGCTTTGGTTGGCGCATTATTGAGCGAGGGGTTGAGGCGCTCGATGTGGAGTTGGTTATCAGCTCGAAGAGTGCTGTCATGGCACATATTGCCGAGTGCACCGGTAGTCATGAGACCGCCGCTTTTGAAGTATGGGCGCAGGTGGCTGACCGCATGGTGCTGGTGTCCGGCTTTGGTGAGTTTGCCCGGCAGCGCAGGAATCACAGTCGGCTGGGTCGTGTTGCCGCCATTGCTGCCTATTGCCTGGTCGCGGTTATGGTTCTGTTCCTGCTGGGCGCAGGGGCAAAGTACCTGGAATTGAATAAAGTGAGGGCGGTGCAGGAGCAGGTGGAAGCCACGTCGGAAGAGGCGGTGGAACTGCGCACCACTCTGGGCTCCTCCAAGGCCATGATTGCCTACACCAATCAACTGGTCAGGGATTACCCCTCCGTGCACCGGGAGTTACAAAAACTTTCGTCGATTCTGGGAGATGATACCTGGCTTTTGTCCTTTGTGATGAATGGTCCAGAGCTAAGCATCGAAGGTGAGTCAGCGGATGCATCGGCTGTGTTGCAGCAGTTGTTGGATAATCCAGCTTACAACAGCGTGGTTGCCCCGGTGGCGATCAGGAAAGTCAGGTCGGGGATGGAGCGTTTTGTGTTGAAGCTGACGCTGGCATCGCAGGATGACATTGAATGAAGCTTGATCTCAAGGCCGATAGGCCCACCTTGGTGGTGGGGTGCACGCTAGGCTTGCTGGTGCTGCTGGTGTTGTACTGGATTCTTCATTTCTGGTTGCTCAGGCAGGACTTCGTTGAGCAAATCGAGGCTATCCAGCCGCGGACTGCGCGCCTTTTGGGCATATCCGAAAGTTACCAACAGTTGCAGGTGGCCAGTACGGCGGCCTACGGCTCCCTGCTGGAATTGGCCTATCCGGCCGGTAAAGACAGTGCGACGGCTGCGGCCGCCATGCAACAGGATCTGCGGGAGCTGATGGCGAGTGCCGGGCTTTCGGTGTCCGGTAGCCAGATACTGCCCACCCGCAAGGCTGATGGTTTTGACCGCTTGAGTCTCGATATATCGGCCCAGGGCAATATTGACGCTCTCGATGAAGCGCTGTTGCGCCTGGAGCTAATGCGACCGCTGGTATTGGTCGAGTCCCTGTCGGTAAAGCCCGCCAGGCAGCGCCGCCAGAGTCGCGCACGCCAGCGGGAACCCGCGGCGGCAGAGGTGGGTGACCAGAGGCAACTTACCGTGAGATTTCAACTCATCTCATTAAGGTTGGTCGAGTGATGCAGTACAATAGTGGCCGGGTCGCGGGCAGAGTAGGTGGGCTCGAATGAAAAATACCCTGGAGCTGCAGCTGCGTAAGCTTGCCCTGGTGCTGACAGTGGCAGTGTTGCTGCTACTGGTGTGGAGTGGAGCGCGGTCATTGCTATTGGCCGATCCGGACCCGATACTGCCGGCAGAGGCTTCCTTACGGGTTGATCGGCTAAGCTTGCCGTCGCCGGCTGAGGATGAGGAGGAGTTATCCCAGTCCCTGGCCGCCCGCCCGTTGTTTTGGCAAAATCGCCAGCCTTATGTGCCTCCTGTCGACTCGGGGGAGGTGGTAGCCCCGGTGAATTCCGGGGGTAGTGGCGCTATCGATAGTGTTCTCCTGCAGGGGGTCTATACGGGTGCGAAGCCGGGCATCATTGTCTCCTACAAGGGAGAGCGCCGCAGGTTGTCGGTGGGTGATGCCATAGAAGACTGGGAATTGACCATGATGAGCCCGGATAGCGTTATTTTTGAAAGTGGCAGTGATAGCCGTACACTTTCCCTGGAGCACGCGTTGCCTGCAGTGGTTACCAAGAAACGTGTGCGTGGCAAGACAGCACCCAAAGCGGTTGAAAAAAAAGATAATCGGAAAAAAACAGGCGAATAGAATTGAGACAATTTGTTAAGTTGCCATTGGTGCCACTGCTAGCAACAACGCTGGCCTTGTCTAGTTGCACCACTATGGAGCAGGACCTCGCCGATGCTGCCGCTGGTAATGTCAATGAGACCCCCACGAGCCTGGGAGATGGTCCAAAAGGGCCTGTGCCCAACCAGTCTGCCACACAGCCCGAGCAATTTCCCGAGAGCAAGCCTACTCTTTATCGCGGTACCGACCAGATGGTGCGCATGCCTGCAGCGCGTCCGCCGGTGAAGTTTTACGGTGATGCGGTCTCTCTCAACTTTGAAGAGGCCCCCTTGACCGAAGTTATCCATGCGGTGATGGGTGATATTCTGGAGCTCGACTACATTGTCGAGCACCCCATCGATGGCAAGGTCACTGTACGCACGCGCTCTCCTGTGCCCCGGGATGAGTTACTGGGGATCCTGGAGTCGCTGCTGCAGGCTAACAAGGCTTTAATCATTCGGGATAAAGAGGGGCGCTTCTTTATTAG
>CBDTVJ010000463.1:0-3831 GCA_965363655.1 uncultured Halieaceae bacterium
GCGACCAGAACTGCTTGAGCTTCTTCGCCACGATGTGAGCCAACGCACGGTTCTCAACCAGTTTACACCGCTTGGGTCGATGTGACCGATCCCAGGCAGCTTGATCGGCCTTGCTCGCTCTGTATCTTCGACGACCACCGTTACGATTGACTTCGCGGCTTACAGTTGAAGGTGCACGCCCCCCAGTGACGCTGCAATCGAGCGGATCGTATTACCAGCAACCAGGCCGCGCGAAATCTCTTCGCGCTCAGCCAATGTCAGAGATAATCTTGAGCGACCTCTCGGTGGCGGACGTATCCCGCCTGTAGCCGACAAAATACGCTGAACAGATGCATGGCCCCTATCAAATAGGCCAGCTATCGTGCGCATAGAATCGCCTTTCTGCCACTGATCCCACATGAATTCCTTCTGTGCATCTGAGTAATAGATTCGCGGTCTTTGTTTCATTTTCAACATCCCTCTCTCTACAATTAGAGTTTAGGTGTTGCATTGACCGGTTGAAGTCACAACCTGATAGCGGTCATTGGATGAGTACGAATTTCAAGGTCGCTAATGACGGCTCCTGGCCGACTACTGCTATTGGCAGCATCGAAATTTGCACGAATCCTATAGCTGCTTACTGGTTTTAAGCGGTCTCTCGCTAAGCCCAAATTTCAATGCTGGGTACAACCGGAGTCGGCCAGACCAACTACGGTCGGGGCTTTATCTGTAAAAATTGCCGCTCATGATTTGTCATCGGCTAGCGAAAGCACCACACCCACGAAACCGTCAGTATATTCCTGCTTGTGCGGAAACCCGCTCCGGTTAAAGACAGCAAGCATTCCCTTATTCCCTGGCAGGACCTCGGCATGGAACTGCTTTATCCCTTTTCCCTTGGCAATTCTGGCAAGGTGCTTAAGTATAATGCTCGCGATACCAAGACCATGGTAGTCTTCTTCAACAGTGAAGGAGACCTCGGCCATATCAGGGGGATCTGCATCTCCAAAGGCGAAGTAGGTTCCTCCACCGATGATTATTTCCTTTGCCTCGCTCTGTAGACACATCACAAGTGCAACAGTCCGATCAAAATCTACTTCCGTCAATTTCTTCAACTCTTCTTTTGAAAGTTCTTTTTTTATACTAAAGAAGCGAAGGAAGATCGTCCTTTCGTCGAGTTCTTTAAATGCTGCAAGCAGAGCATCCTTGTCATCAGGCCTTATCGTGCGGACAGTTACCTGCATCCCATTCTTGAGTTTCTCCTGGGAAGTAAAGTTTCGTGCGTCTATCATTATCGTCCATCCTCTATTTGAATGAAATTTTGGGCGATGTTTTCCCTATTATCTCATGTGACGCCTCTTTTTTGAGCATTTTTCAACAGAATTAGCCGGTAAGCGGCCATACGCCATACGTGATTTTCAGTGATGTGAATAACGGGAACCGGCCAATTGCGGTCATACCCACTTTCCGCAGATGCGTGTTTATCCAAATTGATTTGGGTCAATGTCAAATCAATCAAGGCGCGTAGAGTTAGACTACTTTAATTGTCTCTCGGCCTTGTATTCTCAAGCTGAAATTGGCGTTAAAGTCCGTTCTCTACAATTCTCAGTTCAGGTGGCTCTGGAGGGCAATCACATGAATATCCGAGATAAGATCCGTTTTACCGCCATTATTTTGACGACCATTTCCTTAATGCTTCCGATTGTTGGATGCGAAAAGAATGACGCTATTTCCGCCGCCGATCAGGCCGACAAAAAGTCTGGTATGGCCGCGCCAAGTATCATTGAGACAAAGGCCATTGCTGAGGAGGCGTTCATCTACGGCCTGCCGATCGTGATGAACTACGCGGTGATGGATGAGTATGCAATCGACCGTAACTCTGGTCAGTTTAAGGCACCGTTCAATCAGATCAAAAACGAAGCGCGCGTGTTCACCGATAAGGATACCGCGATCGTCACGCCCAACAGCGACACCCCCTACTCGTTTCTCTGGATGGATCTGCGGGCCGAGCCAATGGTACTGTCCGTCCCCGCTGTGGAGGCAAATCGCTACTACGCAGTGCAGCTTGAAGACGGCAACACCTTCAACTTCGGCTATATAGGCAGCCGCGCGACTGGTAATGACGCTGGCGACTTTATGGTCGTCGGTCCGGACTGGAAGGGAGAAAAGCCGGTCGGGATAAAGAAAATTTTCCACTCATCCACACAGTTCGCGCTTGCGGGCTACCGCACACAGCTCTTCAACCCGGAAGATATGCCGAACGTGGTGAAAGTTCAGTCTGGCTACAAAGTGCAGCCGCTCTCTGCTTTCCTGAACCAGTCCGCACCGCCCGCAGCCCCGGCTATCGACTTTCCGAAGATCGACAAGGCAATGGTGAAAACCGGATTCTTTGACTACCTCGACTTCGCGTTGCAATTCGCGCCAGCAGGACCAGAAGAGCAGGCAATTCGTGCAAAATTGGCCCGCATCGGCGTCGGGGCTGGAAAAACTTTTTCCTTCAAAGGCCTGTCTCTCGAACACAAGGCCGAGATTCTGCTCGCGATGAAAGAGGGTGAATCCAGGATCGAGAACTACCTTGCCACCGAACAGAAGGAAATCAACGGATGGAGAATCAGCTCTTTCTTTGGCGACCGGGCGTTCTTCAACGGTAACTGGTTACTGCGAGCAGCTGGTGCCAAGGCCGGTATCTATGGCAACGATTCCGTTGAGGCAGCCTATCCCATGACCCATGTGGACGCTACCGGTGAAACCATGGATGGCAGCAAACACAATTACACACTTACCTTTCCGGCTGGCCAACTGCCACCCGTTAACGCTTTCTGGTCAGTGACGATGTACAACGGTAAAACTCAACTATTAATTGAGAACCCGATCAATCGTTATCTCATCAACTCACCAATGCTGTCGGATATGCAGAAAAACGAAGATGGCTCATTGACAATCTACATTCAGAAGGATTCGCCCGGGAAGGCGAAGGAAGCCAACTGGCTACCCGCGCCAAATGACCCGATCTACCTTGTTATGCGCCTTTATTGGCCGAAGACGGAACCACCTTCCATCCTTCCTGCAGGCGAAGGTAGCTGGAGTCCACCGGGCATCGTGAAGGCTAAGTGAATTACAATTCTCGCTAAGTTCACATTCGACGTAAACACCCTAAAACCGGAGTCAAGGTGACTCCGGTTTACTTTTTCTATGTTGTCTATTTTGGCTTATGTACAGCCAACAAGAACCGATACATCTAAAAAAAACGAAGGTCCGCAGTTGGCCGAAAGCACTATGTCGCATCGCTAAAAATTGCGCCCGGCGAGTGTCCGCTTACTGCGCAGCACCAGCCCCTCGGCTCTGGTTGTGGTATATAGCAGGTCGTGATAAAACATCAGCACTGCTTGTTTGCATGGGTAATACACGAGTACCGCGTCGGTAAAGGGTATCAGCCCCAAAAAACAAGAGGCTACCTCTTGATTCTATTTTGGCCGCCAGGGTCAAACGTTTAGCCGGTATTGACAATACTCCGACCCGCCCATGGACTAGAGTTAATGATGCTGGTGCGATAGCAACTCACCAGCCTTGATTGTGAGTAAAGCAATTTGTTTAGCGCGTCAGAACTGCTAAAGTAGGCGCGAGGCCATGTCAATAAACTATTGCTTGTCCTGCATCAGCCATTCGTCGACTGATCAATTTTTGCGGTGCACGGTCGTGAAATAATTCGCCAGCGTAATCAACACGTAAGTCGAGAGGACACTCTAATGCACATCACCATCCGCACGTTCATTTGTAGTATCACCACAGGGTTAATGGCTCTGGTAATGACCAGCGCCTCCTTTGCTGGCTCTGATAACCCGAGAACCATCATTG
>CBDTVJ010000464.1:0-3819 GCA_965363655.1 uncultured Halieaceae bacterium
TGGGGTGGGCCGGTTTGGGAGTTCGGTTGGAGTAAGTTGAAGATCAGTAAACGGTTTCCTCGACCGAACTTCCGAGTCGGCGCCGAACAGCGTGAGAGAACTGGGGATGCGTGGTCCGGCATCCCGGAAGTTCAAATCGGTCAAGCAGGGTCTGCGATTTCTTGGCGCCCATGCAGCTGTCTCAAAGCTATTCAACCTCGGTAGACACCTGATCAGAGCTGAGCATTATCGGGATCTGAGGGCGCGTGCGCTCAATGAATGGAGTAGGGCGGTTGCTTGAGAGTCGGGCTCAGATTAATGAAGTCCGAAATAGCTAACTTGTCGATACCCTCAGGCCCGCAGCTCAGGCAGTGATTCTCCTTCGGCTACGAATTGCAGCGCGACGCCGTTATTGCACCAGCGCTGGCCGGTGGGCTGGGGACCGTCTTCAAAGACGTGACCCTGATGGCCGCCGCAGCGTGCGCAATGGTACTCGGTGCGCGGCAGTATCAACTTCCAGTCGCGCTTGGTATCGACATTGGTCTCGATAGCCTCGAAAAAACTGGGCCAGCCGGTACCGCTGTCGAACTTGGTTGCCGAGGTAAACATGGGGAGATAACAGGCGGCGCAAATATAGGTGCCATCGCGCTTTTCATCGTTCAGCGCGCTCGTCCAGGGACGCTCCGTGCCCGCCTCGAACAACACCTGGTATTGCTGCGCGTCGAGCAACTTGCGCCACTCATCCTTAGTCTTGCTGATGGTTGGGAAATCACCGCTCATTGTTGTTACTTCCGTCGTTGCGAATACCGTTCTGCTAGCGGCAAGGCCAGCTGCAGAAAACAGCGCCCCGGCAATGAATAATCGTCTATGCATGAAAAATGTCTCTTCAAGATCTGTGCTTTCTGAGACAGCGCGCGCGCCATTTAATTCCATTACCGATCAAAAAGGTATCGCCAACTTAACCTGCTGTAACTGCTAGAATCAGCCGATGAATACTTATAAACGCCATAGTTTCCCACACCTGGGCGGCCCCCAAATATCATCAGTTACGCCGTCTGGCTCTATTATCGTTTCAATCTCAGGCGCGTGGTAACAGCCATCGCGATATTGAGGATCTACTCGCTGAAAGAGGAATCATCGTCAGTCGAGAGTCAATCCGGTTGTGGTGTGGCACATCGAGAAGTGATTCCGGACGCCATTCATGACGATGCCAGGTATGCGAATAATCGGGCAGAGCAATCGCACGAGCCGACAAGGGTCAGGGAGCGAGGAATGAGTGGTCCGGTATCAGCTGGCGTTGATCACTCTATCCAGTGCAACACATCCCTGATAATCGACCAGCGTGGCTCGGTGCGTGTGGCGCCTTCACCGAGAATCCAGTGGCCGAACAGGTGATCGAGGGTGCCGTTCTTCTTGTTGAGTTGTACCCACTGCGATACGTAGCGCGTCCAGGCCGGATCGTCGGCCGGCAGGGGGTAAGCCATGGGTACTTTCGCTGACAGCGGGTGGGGAATCTGTACCGTGAAGTGGGGATAGAGCAGGGTCCATGCTGAGCCGCCCTCGGCCGAGTAAAGAAAGGCATCCAGGTCGGGCCGCTCGCCTCGGAGAAATTCCCGCGGCGACGCCACGGTTTCGAGCTCGGCATCGGGGAGGCTCAGGCGCGTATACCTGAAAAAGGCGGGGTCAGACTGCACTGTGCCCAGCCGCAGCGATTTCATGTGCTGCACGGCCTGCAGGGTGCGAAATTCGTTGCGCCGGTGATCTTCCACCAGCAATCCCATTGTCAGGTCCATTGGCGATGCGCTGAAATTCCACTTCTTCATGCGGCCCGGCGTCATGGCCAGCCCGGACATCACGATATCAATCTGGCCTGTGGCAAACAGCGCGTTGATGGCGTCGTGCTTGATTCGTACTATTTCCAGTTCAAGGCCCAGGTCGCTGGCCAGGTGATGGGCCAGTTCGATATCAAACCCGACGACGTTGCCCTCCTCATTGCGAAAAGCAAAGGGTAGTGAGTTGGGCAGGTAACCCACGCGCAATGTGCCACGGCGTTCGGTGATCTGCAGGCGGGGCATTTTACCTGCCTGTGGCTCCACGTCCGGCAGCTCATTGTGAAATACGCGGGCCTTCACGGGCCGGTCCATCCAGCGCATCTCCACCAGGTCCTGATCGCCGCTGTAAGAGTCTCCCAGGGCGTGCCCCAGGTAGCCTCGTATAAGGAACAGGGCGGCCAGCAACACCAGCAGGGACAGGCCGCCAGCCCTGGCGAGCCTGGGCAGGTTTATCTTGAACACGCCGCGGCCGATAGCGATGGCAACGATGCTCAGGCTCAGCAGGTGCATGGCGCCCAGCACGACCCTGACGCGGTCGGTATACACCGTCGACATCACAAACAGCTCCATCATGTCGGCCGGTAGTCGCGTCAGGTCAAGCAGGAACGGTATGCCGATAATAGGGGCGACAAAACTGCTCAGCACGGCGCCTGCCTGGAACGTCAGGTCATCCGACAGGTCAAAGCCGCGGCCCAGGTACCAGGCTGAAAAGGGCACGAACATCAGAATGGTATAGGTGCCCAGGTTTGGAAACGGGTAGGCCAGGGGCAGCAGGATGCGCGCCCCGGTTTGGGTGTCCCCGTCTTCCAGGTCATAGCGGCGGAACAGCTCGTTGACGTTCTCTATCAGTTGCGGCAACACCACAATGATTTTGCCGGTGGCGAAGATGGTGATCAGCGTGTCCCGTGGTATCGACAGCAGGTCGCGGAACTTGAAAGGCGTCACCGCGCTCACCAGCAAGGGCAATACCAGGAACGCCAGCAACAGGGCCACCACGGTGTAGGTAATCAGGTAGGCCTGCAGCCTGCTGATTTCCTCAAACACCACGGTGCCGGCTATCCCGGCGGCGATGGCATACACGCCAAAGGGTGTCAGCCGGATAACCATCTTGTTGATGCGATTGAGGGCGTCGGCCACCACATCAAGCGATTGCAGCAAACTGTCGTTGCCCTTGATGCCGCTCAGGCCAATGCCCAGCAGGATGCTGAACAGCACCGCGGCGGGCACCACATTATTGGCCAGCGAGCCAAAGGGATTGGCGGGAATATACAGTGCCACCAGGTCCAGCGATTGCGGCGCCTGTACCAGTGCCGGGCTGAAGAACGAGGCAGATGCCCACTCGGGGAAGGCCAGTGGCGCGCCAATGAGCACGACCACACCCAGTAGCAGCAGGGTCGCCAGCACCACCATGGCGGCAATCAGCAGGCCCCGGCTTTCAGACCAAGAGATACGACCAAGGTTGCCCATCAGGGAAACCACGATATAGGGCAGCACGGTCATTTGCAGCAGGGCGATGTAGATATCCCCGGCCACAGAAAACGGGGCCGCAATGTCGCCCAGGAACAGGCCTGTGAATATGCCGAGCGTCAGCCCGAGTAAAATTTGTAGGGTAAAAGACATGGTCCACCCAGGTATTATTGATTTTTATTGTACCGTGGTTAGCCCCACGGACCCGCACGGTGTTCGAGAAAATGCTTCCCACGGAGAATCCCACACCCTCGCGGCTGCGGGAGTCGAATCCCATGTGTATCATTGCTGTGTTCAGGTCCAGTTCAATACGCCCGATCAGGTTGAAGTATAAGACGGATAAACAGTGTGTTGCGAGCAGATTGTCTCCTCTTGTCTAGCTGATGAAACTTAAACTCTCGCGAAGAGTTTGCCCATCTTCCTGAAATCGTGCTCGCGTAGGTGAAGAAGCTATTCAATTTCGTTCATTCCTGAGCGGCAACACGCAGGGGGCCAGGCCAAGTGTTTTTTCAGTGGCGTCCGCACTGATCGAGTGATATAT
>CBDTVJ010000465.1:0-3813 GCA_965363655.1 uncultured Halieaceae bacterium
TAACATAATATAATTATTATTGTGCGTATATGACTATTCCTTTCCAGCTGGATAGGTGAATTGGCTCCATTGAATAAACCTGAAGCCAAGTACCCCTCCGTAAAACGTCCAGTATTCCCTTATCAGGACTCGAACTTACAGTTCTAAGTCATCGTATCCATAGCCTGAATTCCGGCAACTGAAGTCGACACATTCAGACTGGCCAGATGAATACCCAGGCATTTTACGATCCCAGTCGAAATATGGATGCGTCACAGGGCTCATGGTCCGGTACTGGGCGTCGCCAAAACTAAAAGCATGCACGTAGGAGCGCCTCATATTTCTACCTGGATACGGGTGAGAGCCAGCAACGCTGAAGATCATGTCCTTTTTCAAAAACTAGCCCGCAGCGCAGAAGAAGTTGTCCTTGTTCAATAACTGGATAGAACGCCGCTCGAGAGTTAGTTGGTAACTGAACTGGATCAATACCAAGTAATCCCATACCAGCCAACTATTATCAAATCGCCTGTTTTCGCACATGGTGCGCCCAGTAGGGCTCATTTCCAGCAATCGGTACAGATTACCGCTTGGGTGAATATGGCTTCCGGCTAAGTGAAGAGGTTCCCGGATTTCGTGGATATGATCACCATAGGCGGCATATCCATCCACCCCGATACTTATACACATGTGCGTATAATATATATTATGTTAAATAGAGTATTTGGTCACACAGTTGTCCACAGGGGTTAGACGCAGGTGTACCTCTGAGAAATTGGCCAGCGAGTGCCCTCTTCCCAAGGAAAGTATTTATCTGGTGTTCACGCACAGCTAGACGTCTTAAAATGAGATCGAGGGCCGTGTGCTAAGCCGATGGGGCTGCTGGATGTAATTCTGGCGATTAACACAACGAAGAGCTGGAAAATTTGGCGCGCTATCTTTTCCAGCTCTCCAGATGGGTGCTCAGCTAATAGAAGATGATCTATACGAGTTTGTTTAGGAATGCATCAATCGCCGCATTGCCCCCTTGAGGATACTCCGCAAAAGCAGAAGTACAGCAGCGGCTTAGACCAGGTACTCGGCAGTCATTTCTTCGGCGGTTGCCCACAGCTTGAGCGCCATCGGCTCATCGTACATGTGGTGGTCGCCACTGATACGAACGGGGTTACAGTCGACATAAAATGCCCCACTGACGCCGTCTACCAATGGGTTAGTGGCAACATACACCTGCGTAGCAGCGCCCTGCTCCGGCGTTTTCGCGACCACGGTACCCAGCAGCTTTATTGCGCCGCGCACGAACTCGGGGGCATTGCGCACGATATTGGTATTGACCAGTCCCGGGTGCAAGGCATTGGAGGACACACCGGTTCTATCCAAACGCCTGGCGAGCTCGAGTGAGAACAGTGCATTGGCCAGCTTGGAACGGCCATAGGCCAGCATCGCATCGTAGTCCCCTGCCCCGCGCAGATTGTCGAAATCGATACCTTCAGGCGGTGCTCGCCGGTAACCCGCCTGGCTGCCCACGTGAACAATGCGGCCGCGTCCTGCTGCAATCATGGCCGGTGCCAGGTGATTTACCAGTACAAAATGGCCGAGGAAATTAACCACCAACATCTTCTCGATGCCATTGACCAGTTCTACATCGCCATGAAGGGAATTGATTCCCGCGTTGAGGATAACGGCGTCCAATTCTACACCCAGCGCTCGCACGCTGGCAGCACAGTCCACCGCTGACTGGAAGTCCGACAGCTCAAGCGCCAACGGCGTGGTCTGCCCGGCAACGCTGTCGCAGGCAGCACGTGCTTTTTCCAGTGTCCTGCCCGTGCCGATCACATGGGCGCCGCGCAGTGCCAGCACCCGCATCGATTCATAGCCGATACCTGAGTTACAGCCGGTAACCAGTATCACCTGCCCCGCAAGGTCCATGTTTTCGGTGACTTCTTCCGCTGTCGAATCCTTGCCGTAGGGGCCTATCGGGTAGCGGTTATCGAGCGTGGCGCTGGGTTTATCGCCACTGCAGGCTACCATCACGGGGGCGGTAGCAAGGGCGGCAGACGAAAGCAGTAGCTGGCGTCGGTTTATTGTCATAGGAGGCTCATTCGGACAGGCTTTAGCCAGAGTGTAGGCGAGGGACTATTTCGGGGCCAGTAGTCATTACGAAAAAAGCCCGCCGGGTGTGAGACCCGACGGGCGCTTTTACGAGAGCGGTTTAGAAGTCCTTACGAATGGTAAGACCCCAGGTCGCAGTCTCCTGGAAGTAACCCACCAGACGGCCCGGTTGCCCAGGCGCGTCCGCGATGGTATTCGTTGAATCCTCATCGAATACATTGCGGCCCCACAATGTTACCTGGGCATCCCAGGGCTCGTAGACGAGACCTGCGCGCAGGTTCACTGCGTCGTAGGAACCATCTTCCTTGGCCGGATCATTGTTGACATCCGTCATGCGTTTGTCGGTGAAGATATATTCACCGTAGACAAAGCCGGTGATGCTGTCGGTTACGTTGAACTCCTGGTTGCCGGTGAATACAACCACATTCTCCGGGTTGCCGGAAATATCCCCGCCGCTACGATCACAGTAGCCGTTTTCATCAGCAGCAGGGTCGCTGGCGGCAGTAGGACCGGCATCATAGCCTTGATGCCATGGGGTGCTGGTCCAGCAAGGTCCTCGTTCAAAATCCTCGTACTCACCGTGATTATAGGCGTAGGCGAGGGTCAGCGTGGTGGTATCGGTGGGCAACCAGGAAAGATCCATTTCCAGGCCGTAGGTCTCTGCACTACCCGCGTTTTCGAGGGCAAAGCCTCCTCCCTGGAAAGAGACGGTCTGCAAATCATCCGTGGTGGTGTAATGTAGCGCTACATTGGCACGCAATGCCTGCTCCGGGAAATCGGCTTTCATACCGAGTTCATAGGAGTCTGATTCCTCCGCATCAAACAGCGGCGTAATACCTCCATTTTCAAGATCGGTGTTAATACGGTCGGCATTGGCACCACCGGACTTGTAACCGGTTCCATAGGAGCCGTAAAACATGATGTCATCGTTCATGAACCAGCTTAACTTGATGGTGCCGGTGATCTTGTCATCATCGAAATCTTCGTGCAGGTCATTTTGTGGTGCTAAAGGTGGAAACAAAAGAAATCCGGCGTTTTCACCTGGTTTACCCTCTATCGGGAAATCCTGGATATAGGTGTTGTCAATTTTCTTCTCTTCATAGGTCCAGCGTAAACCCGCTGTAAGCACAAGTTTGTCCATCAGGTTGTAGTCGACCTGCCCGAAAGCGGCGTAGCTGGTGTGCTCCTGCTCACTGGTATCAAATGACCCGGTACCCGGGATAAAAAATGAGGCTGGAGCGCCGAGCATACCCGCCAAATCCCCACCTACCGTGGTGGACCGATTGTTATCCAGTTCCTGATAGTAGTAATACAGTCCCCCCACATAACTCAGTTTTTCCCCGGAATTACTGATACGCAATTCCTGTGTGTATTGATCCTGGTTGGCATCGTTGATGCGATAGGCGCCGTCGAGGTCATTAAACACAATATCGGCATTGTCGTAGGAATCGTGGTTGCGATAGGCGCTTATACTGGTCAGCAGAAAGTTATCGGTTTGCCAGTCAACCTGCAGTGATACGCCCTCGTCTTCGTTATCGGACTCGGGTTTTCTGGCAAGAGAGACCCCGTAGTCATAAAAATCGTTCTCGTCAATCACAGTGCCACCCAGGGCGGCGATATTGGTATCTGTGCCCGTTATGGCGGGTTCCTGAGAGGGCACCACTTCAGTCTGCACAAAGTTATTCTTATAGCTGCCAACCGCACAACAGGTTTCATCAACCTCGGAAT